>NCBD01000117.1 GCA_002255315.1 Actinobacteria bacterium 21-64-8
GAGACGATTAATGCCACATTTACCGTACCGAGAACTCCCCGACGCGGACCCCGGCACGCCCGACACGCGCTCGCCCGCGCGCTACTTGCTCTGGCTCGCCCGTCACCAGCGCGCGCAACTGTTGCTCAACGCCCTCTTTGGCGTAGGTTGGATGGTCAGCCAAGCACTGATGTGGGCGGCCGTAGGTGCCGCCATTGATCACGGTGTCGCTCACCACGACACGCGCGCGTTATTCGAATGGGTGGGCGTCGTGATGGCGCTCGGGCTCTTTCAGGCCATCTGTGGCTCGCTTCGCCACCAACTCGCCGTCACCAACTGGATGAACGCCGCCTACCGGACCGTCCAGGTCATTGGTCGTCACGTTTCGCGACACGGTTCGGCCCTCGCCGAGGAGGTCACCTCGGGCGACGTCGTGAACACCGTCGCCGCCGATGCCATGCGCATCGGCAGCGCCTTTGACGTGCTGGCCCGTTTCAGTGGCGCGGTGGCCTCGTGGATTGTCGTCTCATTTATCTTGATGTCCACGTCGCTCGAACTAGGACTCGTCGTTTTGCTCGGCGTGCCAATTCTGGCGTCATTAACGACGCCGCTGATGCGTCCACTGCACACGGCCCAAGCCAACCAACGCGAAGCGGCCGGACGACTCGCCGCTTTGGGCGCCGATACGGTCGCGGGACTGAGGATTCTGCGCGGAGTGGGCGGTGAGGACGTGTTCTACAACAACTACTACCGTCAGAGCCAACTGGTTCGCGCCAGTGGCGTGCGCATCGCGACACCCCAGGCGGGTCTTGAATCTGGTCAGGTGCTCTTACCCGCAATACTCACCGCCGTCGTCACGTTTCTTGGAGCCCAAGCGGTGCAACGCGGGACCCTCCAGCCGGGTCAACTCGTCGCCTTTTTTGGCTACGCCACGTTCTTGACGACCCCGCTGCGCACGGCCATTGAGTACGTCATTGCCACCACCCGCGCCTACGTGGGTGCGGGTCGCGTGCTTCGCATCTTGCGCGTCGCCCCGCTGGTGCGAGATACCGACACGCCCCAGGCGTGGCCCGAGGTCTTCGACGAGTTGGTGGACCCCCCGAGTGGACTGACCCTTCGCGCCGGAAGTTTCAACGCCCTCGTCACGGAGACACCAGCCGAATCAACCGAAATCACGGACCGACTGGGGCGCTACGTACCCGCGGGCGACCACACGACCCTTAACGGCGTCACGCTGGCGCACTACGCACTGGCCGACACTCGCGCGCACATCGTCGTCAGTGAAATTGAACCACGCTTATTCTCTGGTGACCTTCGCGACGAACTCGCGCCGCACGGTAACACCAACGACGAACAAATTCTGAGCGCACTGGGCGTGTCGAGCGCGCTCGACGTGCTCACGGCGCTCGAAGACGGGCTGAGCAGCCACGTCGAAGAACGAGGACGAAGCTTCTCGGGTGGGCAACGCCAACGACTGAGTTTGGCGCGAGCTCTCCTGAGCGACGCCGACGTCTTGATCCTCGTCGAACCAACCTCCGCCGTCGACACCCACACCGAAGGGCGCATTGCGGCGGGTCTGCGTGCCGCTCGCGATCACAAGACCACCTTGATTGCGTCCACGAGCCCACTGATCCTCGAGCGCGCCGACGAGGTCTCGCTGATTGTTAGTGGACGCGTCGTCGAACGCGGTACGCACGACGCGCTCATTCAACGCTCGGCGGCGTACCGCCAAATTGTGCTGCGCGAGGACGGCTGATGCAACTCCCCATCGCCACCAACCTCGAAGTCCGCGCCTACGCGCGCGTTACGTTACGCCGACACCGCCGCGCCTTTGGCGTCATGCTCGCGCTCTACGCGCTCGCGTCGGTTGGCGCCCTCGTGCCCGCGTGGGTTATCGGTCAAATTACGAACTTCGCCGTCGCCCACCAACTCAGCACTCACCGCATCACGATCTACGTCGCCGTGATGCTGGGTTCATCCCTGGCCTACGGCTTCGTGACGTTTCTCGCTCGACGACGGAGCTACGTCCTGGGAGAAACTATCTTTGCCGAACTCCGCGAAGGATTCTTGACGAGCGTGCTGTCCTTGCCACTCGTCGAAGTGGAGCGGGCCGGGACCGGCGACCTCTTGAGTCGAACGACCAACGACGTCGAGGCTCTCGCGCGCACGGTGCGCTTCGCACTTCCCGAATGGCTCGTCGCAATTATTCAGGCGCTATTGACCTTGGTCGCGATGGTGCTCGTCAGCCCCAAAGCCTCGATCATGAGTCTGGTCTCAATTCCTATCTTGTACTTCTCGACGAGGTACTACCTTCGCTACGCCGCCCCGGGCTATCGACGAGAACGAATGAGTTACGCGACCTTGTCGGGCTCCGTCGCCGAAACGGCCGAGGGAGCACGCACCATCGAAGCGCATCGTCTGAGTCACCGTCAACGACAGCGCATCGACGCTAACGTGCGCGAATCGTTCTACGCCGAGATGTACACGCTGCTAATGCGCATGGTCTGGTTTCCACTCGTCGAGTCCGCCTTCGCGCTCGCGGTAGCGGCCACGTTGGCGTGGAGCGGCTGGTTGGCACTACACCACGAACTTTCACTCGGCGCGGCAACGACGGTCACGCTCTACGTCGTGCAGATCAACGACCCCCTCGACCGCATCATTTCGTGGTTGGACGAGCTCCAGGTTGGTCAGACCTCGCTCGCACGCCTCGTGGGCGTGTCGACGGTTCGTGACCAGCGCCCCCTCGAGGGGCCCGCGCCGCGCGACGAAACGCTCACCATGGAACACGTGACCTACGCGTACCGAAGTGGCCACGACGTCTTGCGCGACGTCTCGCTCCAAGTGCGCCCGGGTGAACGTCTCGCCATCGTCGGCCCTTCGGGTGCGGGCAAGTCCACCATTGGCCGTCTGCTCGCGGGCATCGACGCACCACGCGAAGGTTCGGTGCGCGTGGGCGACGTCGAACTGGCCTCAATGCCCCTCGCCCAACTCCGCGGACACGTCGCGCTCGTCACCCAAGAACATCACGTTTTCATTGGCAGCGTGCACGATAATTTGGCCCTGGCACGTCCGAGCGCGACCGTGCAGGAGCTGGTTCGTGCTCTTGATGCCGTCGACGCGCTCGAGTGGGTCCAAGCGCTGCCCGACGGTCTCGACACTGAGCTGGGAACGACGGGCTTCCCGCTCACGCCCGCGCAAGCCCAACAGTTGGCGCTCGCACGTCTCGTCTTGAGTGACCCTCACACGTTGGTCCTCGATGAGGCGACGGCGCTGCTCGATCCGCGCGCGGCTCGACATCTCGAACGCTCGCTCAGTGCCGTGCTCGAGGGCCGCACCGTCATCGCCATTGCTCACCGACTGCACACCGCTCACGACGCCGATCGCGTGTGCGTCGTGATCGACGGGCAGGTCGCCGAACTCGGCACCCACGATGAACTCGTGGCCAAAAACGGTGAGTACGCGGCGCTGTGGCGCAGCTGGCGTAACGAGAAACCGGTGACCTCGTAGGCTTTTCACGTGACGACCCACTTGCGCGGCGATGAATTAGTCGCCTGCTTGCACCGGGTGACCTTGAGCCGCGGTGCCCCCTTCGAACTCGATATCGATCCGCCAACGCCCGAGACCTTGCGTCGTCGCGAAATCGCCCAGGCGCACCGTACGGCGGTGTTGCGTGATCTCGCGTCGCTGCACCTCGACGCTCGCCAACCCAAAAACGTCTCAGAAACCAGGACAATGATGCTCGACGGCGTGGCGCTGATACTCGCCCCGCGCTTGCCTGTCGACGAGGTGGGTGGG
>NCBD01000237.1 GCA_002255315.1 Actinobacteria bacterium 21-64-8
ATTCCCTCTCACAACAGGGCAACACACGTCTCACCGTCCCCGGCGCCGGCACGTCCGCCCTGCCGGGGGCGCACCCGTCCGGAAAGCGAGCTACCTACCCGATGTCCGATACCCACGTCGTGCCCTCCGGCACCGACCTGCTGTCCCCCGAGGCCATGGGCCACTTCGACGAGAACGGGGTGTACGTCCCCCGCTCCATCACCGAGGACGACCTCGGTGGAGGCTCGTTCGAAGACGCCATGGCCGGCACCATCGTCGAGTTCGAGGACGGTGACCTCGTCGAGGGCACCGTGGTCAAGATCGACCGCGACGAGGTCCTGCTCGACATCGGGTTCAAGTCCGAGGGCGTCATCCCCGTCCGCGAGCTGTCAATCCGCAACGACGTCGACCCGGACGAGATCGTCTCGCTGGGCGAGGCCGTCGAGGCCCTCGTGCTCCAGAAGGAGGACAAGGAGGGTCGCCTGATCCTGTCCAAGAAGCGCGCCCAGTACGAGCGCGCCTGGGGCACGATCGAGAAGCTGAAGGAGGCCGACGAGGTCGTCACCGGCCCGGTCATCGAGGTGGTCAAGGGTGGTCTGATCGTCGACATCGGGCTGCGCGGCTTCCTCCCGGCATCCCTCGTCGAGCTGCGCCGCGTGCGCGAGCTGCAGCCCTACGTGGGCCGGACCATCGAGGCCAAGATCATCGAGCTCGACCGCAACCGCAACAACGTGGTGCTGTCCCGCCGGGCGTGGCTGGAGGAGACCCAGAAGGAGCAGCGGGGCGAGTTCCTGGTCAACCTCAAGCCGGGCGAGCGCCGTCGTGGCGTCGTGTCCTCGGTCGTCAACTTCGGTGCCTTCGTGGACCTGGGCGGCATGGACGGCCTCGTGCACGTGTCCGAGCTGTCGTGGAAGCACGTCGACCACCCGTCCTCGGTGGTGTCGGTGGGTGACGAGATCGACGTCGAGGTCCTCGACGTCGACCTGTCCAAGGAGCGGATCAGCCTCTCGCTCAAGGCCACCCAGACCGACCCGTGGCAGGAGTTCGCCAACTCCCACCAGGTCGGCGAGCTGGTCTACGGCCGCATCACCAAACTGGTGCCCTTCGGTTCGTTCGTCCAGGTGGCCGATCACCGCCCACAACCTCGCCCGGTGGCTGGGGCGACTTGGTCGGTGCGCAGTCAGACCCTCCTCCTATCTGAGCG
>NCBD01000118.1 GCA_002255315.1 Actinobacteria bacterium 21-64-8
CGCCGCCGGCCTCAGCCGAGCCCAACTGCTCAAGGACCGCCCCCGCGCCTACCGCCGCTGGCAGCGCCGGGAGCCCGGCGCCCTTTGGCAGTTCGACGCCACGGGCGGACTGTGGCTGCCCGACCGCTCCGGTCGGCGGCCACGCCAACTCTGGATCATCGCCGGTAAGGACGACGCCTCCCGGTTCTTGGTCGGCGCACGCGCCTTCTTCCACGCGCACCAGGCTGCCCTCGACGAACTCTGCAAGCGTGCCTTCCGCCGCTGGGGCATCCCCCGCGGTGTCTACGTCGACCGCGGCTCGATCTTCGTCTCGGTCCACTTCAGGCGGGTGATCGCCGAGGTGGGCAGCGAGTTGATTCCCGCCACCGCCTATTATCCCCTATTATCCGGCTAATGTGAGGTTTGCCCCTCCCGGCAAGCCCTGTTAGGGTGGGCGAGGCCGCCACGTAGAGATGCCCATGGGCTCAGCCCGCGGGCGAATGCGTGGTGGTCCATGGGGAGGGCTTTTATGGATCGGTTTCGGCTGATTCGGTGGGACTGCGCCGCCGGGTGGGCGTTGGTCGGCGATGATGGCCACCCGGTGATAGAAGTCTCGTCGTACCTGGGCTTTCTTGTGGCCCGCGCGTTCTCCAAGCACACGATCCGGGCCTACGCCCTGGACATGCTGTGCTTCTGGCGGTGGTTGGCGACCACGCACAGAGATCCGTTGACGGTTGCCGTCACCGACATGATCGAGTTCATCCGTTGGGAGCAGGACCGAGAGAACGTCACGGATCGCGGCCCAAACGTGTTCCGGCTCGACGATGGGCGGAACACTGGGATGACGGCGCGGACCATCAACCGACGCCTGGCGGCGATCCATGGTTTCTTCGAGCATCTCCAGCGCCAGGAGCCTGAGCGCCAGATCCGGAATCCGGTGCCGCGGGGGCAGATCAACCGCACCTGGCGCGCCCCGCGGCGAGGACTTCTCGGACACACACAGCGACACGTCTCCCGCAGCGATCTTCGATTGCAGACGCCGCGACGACTGCCTCGCGGGCTCGACCCGGACGAGGTGCAGCGACTCGTGGCCAGCCTGCGCACCTACCGGGACAAGGCGATGGCCCTGCTCATGCTCTATGGCGGGCTTCGGTCCTGCGAGGTGCTCGCCCTCAACATCCGCGACATCGATATGGGCCATCGCTCGGCTCGTGTCATGGGCAAGGGCGGCGCAGAACGCGTCGTGCCTCTCGACGAGGACGTGTTACGTGCCATCCACCGTTACCTGCTCCGGGAACGCCCAGAATCCGAACGGACCGAGGCATTCCTGGTCGCCAAGGGCAAGCACCGAGGGGGCCCCCTGACAGCTGGCGGGCTGCGCACCATCTTCCGCTACCACCGGGCCAAAGCAGGTGTTCCCGCCGCCAGTCCACACCGGCTGCGTCACACCTTCGGCACCAACATGGCTCAGGCCGGCGTCGATGCCCACGTTCTCAAAGACCTCATGGGGCACGCCAATATCGACAGCACGCAGATCTACGTCCACCTCAGCTCTGCCCACCTGCGGCAGCAATACGATGACGCCCAGGCACGGATCCGAGAGCGTGATGGACGTGGCTAACCTCGGCGCCGCGCGCGCCTGCTGCCTCTCAAACGACGTGCTGACGGCGTACCGTGCCCACTTGAAGCAGCTTGACTTCTGCCCACTCTACGTGAAGCAGCGTCTGGCGGCGGCCCACCGGCTGCTGGACATGATCGAATACCTGGACTGGCACAGCGATCAGGTGGCACCGCACCTCGCCGGCCTCAACACGCGCGCCAAGGGCTTTGTGACGTTTCTGCTGCTGTTCGGCCACCTGCGGCCCGGGTACCCATACCTGTTCTCGCGCAAGATTACCCCCTTGGTGCGCGAGGCATCCCTGTCCCCGATGTCGGGGGCGGTGGCCGCCGTGACTACCGCAGCCCAGGAACTCGGTTTCGGAAAGCGGCACATCGAGGCCTTCGTGCCCATGGTCCTGCTTCGCGTCCTGATCCAGTCGGGCAAACAGCTCCACGAGTTGAGGGTCGACGACCTGGCCGACTTTCGCACGGCGGTGCGTGCCCACGAGGTGACGGTCGGGCGCAGCCTGCACCACTGGACGGTCTCCGTGCATGCGGTAGAGAACGTGCTCTACCATCTAGGAGTGTTGCCGGCGCCGGCGCGGCATCGCTCCGTGAGGAGCAGCAGTTGGTGGGACCGCCTGCCCAGGGTGCGCCAAACCCCTCTTCGCACAACGATGGCCAGGTATGCGGAACTGGCCGCGGCCAACCACCGGGAGAGTACCGTTCTCGGCTATTGCGCGTCTTTTCAGACGTTCGCCACGTACCTGGTCGAACATGCCCCCGAGGTGCAGGGTGTCGCCCAATTGAACCGGCGGGAGCATATCGAGCCCTGGCTGGTCTGGAACCGGTCGCGCAAGCGTGTCCTGCCCGACGGTACGGAGCGTGCCATCGGCCCTGAGCATCGCAAGAACCTGGTTCTGGATATCAAGGTCTTCCTCGACACGATCGCCGAATGGGACTGGCCAGAGGCGCCTGCCCGCCGTCTGCTATTCAATAGCGACTTGCCCAAGCTAGATCGGGCCCTGCCCAGATACATCCCGCGCCAGCAAGAGGAGCGCCTGCTCGCGGCGATCGCTTGCTTGGATGACCCGTTTCAGCGGTGTGCACTGGGCATTCTTCGCGGCACCGGGATGCGCATCGGTGAACTGGTGGACCTCGAACTGGACTGTGTCCACGAGGTCGCGGGCCAGGGCAAGTGGGTCAAGGTGCCCCTCGGGAAACTGGGGACGGAGCGCATGGTGCCAATCGATGAGGCAACGGTGGCCCTGTTCGATGAAGTCGTTCGAGTCCGCGGCACCCAGCGGCCGTTGCCGCATCCAGACACCGGTCGGCCGACAGCGTTCCTCTTCGTGCTGCGGGGCAAGCGTATCAGCCGCGACTGCATCCGTGACGCCCTGAGCCGGGCCGTTCAACTCGCCGACCTGCACGACCCCGATGGACAACCCCTGCGGATCACGCCGCACCAGCTACGCCACACCTACGCCACCACGCTCGTGAACGCCGGCATCAGCGTACAGGCACTGATGCGGCTCCTGGGCCACGTCACGATGGAGATGAGCTTGCGGTACGGCCACCTCTTCGATAGCACCGTGCGCCAGCAATACGACGAAGCTCTCGCCAAGGTCAAACACCAGTACAGCACGGCAATGCTCGACCTCCCCGTGGGCAAGGCCGGGGCGCCGGACGAGGAGTGGATGGGTGCCCACAAACTCAAGACCCGGCTTGCCCACGGATACTGCCAACTCGACCACCGCCAGACGCCTTGCCCGTTGGCCAACGTCTGTGAACGCTGCCCGGCCTTCGTGCCCCTTCCCGGGGCCCGGCAGACGATCGAGCGCCAGCTCGCTGACGTACGACTGCTGATCCGGGATGCCAACGCTCGCGGCTGGGATGGCGAAATACAGCGGCACCGTGACGTCGCCGAACGGTTAGAGCGATTCCTCGCGGAAATGCCGTCCGCCGCACTGTCCCGGAAGACCAAAGCGGCTCGGTGACACCGATCGGGGAAAAGGTTCGAAAATTGGTGTCCAGGAGAGAAAGGAGATGGTATGGCCAGAGATTAGCCGGATAACCAGAGGCACGCGGCGTCATTGAGCGCTTTTTTCGCACCTTCCAGGCAAGCTTCGTCCCGGAGATGGCCGCCAAGGCGATGATCCCCACCCTGTCGG
>NCBD01000119.1 GCA_002255315.1 Actinobacteria bacterium 21-64-8
CGGCCAATCTTGTCAAACATCGCGCAGCCGTGGTAGCATCCTGCATGGTGGCGTTCCTTCCGTGAACTGTGGCTTGTAATCAACCAGAGTTTCACGGAGAACCGCTGCTTTCACCAATACGAGTTTTTGTTGAAGTCGCGGCCGATTCCGTCCTATCCGCAGGCGTTTTTGTCGCGTTTTCGCGGGACTGGGCGGATCGCACCCTACGCCGACGAGGCCGCCAGTCCCCTCATCGTCACCTTGGCCGACGACGCGCCGGGCACCGCCACGGCCATGGCCACAGGCACGGTCACCGTGACCGAAGCCGATATCTTGGCGGCAGCGGGCGCGGTCACGATCAGCGCTACGGAAGGAGCGGTCTTCAGCGGCCCGTTGGCCGCGTTTACCACCACCTACGCCGGCAGCCCGGCCAGCGACTTTACGGCCACCATCGACTGGGGCGACGGCACGACGACGGCCGGCAGCGGCGCCTCGATCACCGAAACGAGCGGCACGCTGACCGTCGCCGGCAGTCACCTGTATGCCGACGAAGGGTCGAATACCCTCACGGTCATCTTGACCGACAATTCGCCGGGCAGCGCCACAGCCACCGCCACCGGCACGGCCACCGTGAGCGAGGCCGATACGCTGGCGGGCGTGGGCACCGTCGCGATCGGCGCCATCGAAGGAACCGCCTTCAGCAGCACTGCGTTGGCCACGTTTACCACCACCTACACCGGCAGCCCGGCCAGCGGCTTTACGGCCACCATCGACTGGGGTGACGGCACGATGACGGCCGGCAGCGTCAGCGGGTCGGCGGGCACGCTCACCGTCAGCGGCAGCCACTTGTACGCCGACGAGCTCTCGGCCGCTCCCGTTTCGGTCACCTTGACCGACGGTGCGCCGGGCAGCGCCACGGCCACGGCCACCGGCACAGCCACCGTGAGCGAAGCCGATACACTGGTGGCCGTGAGCGCGGCCACGATCGGCGCCACCGAAGGAACCACGTTCAGCAGCACCGCATTGGCCACGTTCAGCACCACCTACGCCGCGAACTCGCCCAGCGACTTCACGGCCGTCATCGACTGGGGCGACGGCACGACGGCTGCCGGCACCGTCAGCGGCTCGGCGGGCACGCTCACCGTCGGCGGCAGCCACTTGTACGCCGACGAGCTCTCGGCCGCTCCCGTCTCCGTCACCTTGTCCGACAATGCGCCGGGCAGCGCCGCGGCCACGGCCACCGGCACGGCCACCGTGAGCGAGGCCGATGCCCTGGCGGCGGTGAGCGCGGCCACGATCGGCGCCACCGAAGGCAGTTCCTTCACCGGCACGGTGGCGACGTTCAGCACCACCTACGCCGCGAATTCGCCCAGCGACTTTAGGGCCACCATCGACTGGGGCGACGGCACGACGGCGGCCGGCACCGTCAGCGGGTCGGCGGGCACGCTCACCGTCAGCGGCAGTCACCTCTACGCCGACGAAGCCGCCAGTCCCCTCATCGTCACCTTGGCCGACGACGCGCCGGGCAGCGCCACGGCCACCGCCACCGGCACGGTCACCGTGACCGAGGCCGATGTCTTGGCGACCGCGGGCGCGGTCACGATCAGCGCCACCGAAGGCGCGGTCTACAGCGGCCCGCTGGCCACGTTTACCACCACCTACGCCGGCAGCCCGACCAGCGGCTTTACGGCCGTCATCGACTGGGGCGACGGCACGACGACGAGCGGCAGCGTCAGCGGCGCGGCGGGCGCGCTCACCGTCAGCGGCAGTCACCTGTATGCCGACGAAGGCTCGAATACCCTGACCGTCATCTTGACCGACGGCCCGCCCGGCACCGCGATGGCCACGGCCACCGGCACGGCCACCGTACACGACGCGGCGCTCAGCGCCACGGGCTCGCCCGTGAGCGCCACCGAGGGGAACACGTTCAGCGGGACCGTAGCCACGTTCACCGATGCCAACCCAGCCGGTACGGCGGCCGATTACACCGCTACGATCGACTGGGGCGACACGAGCGCCCTGACTACCGTCAGTGGTTCACAGATCGCCACGGTCGGCGATAGTTTTAGGGTGCCGGCCAGCCATGTCTACGCCGAGGACGGAACGTATACGCTGACGGTGACCATGAGCGACGTGGGCGGGGCGACGGCCACGGTCAACCCGGTGGCCACGGTCGGCGACGCGAAGTTGAGCGCGACGGCATCGGCCGTCAGCGCGACCGAGGGGAGCACCTTCAGCGGTGCGGTGGCCACGTTCAGCGATGCCGACCCGGCTGGCACGGCGACCGATTACACGGCCACGATCGACTGGGGCGACACCCGTGGTCGGCGGCACCTTTAGCGTGGCGGCCGGGCATCTCTACGCCGAGGAAGGCACGTTCTCGCTGACGGTGACAATCAGCGACGCGGGCGGGGCCACTGCGACGGTCAACCCCGTGGCCACGGTCGGCGACGCCACGCTCAGCGCCACGGCATCGGCCGTGAGCGCCACCGAGGGGAGCACGTTCAGCGGCGCGGTGGCCACCTTCACCGACGCCAACCCGGCCGGCACGACGACGGACTACACCGCCACGGTCAATTGGGGCGACGGCAGCTCGCTGACCACCGTCAGCGGCCCGCAAATCACCGAGGTCAGCGGCACCTTTAGCGTGGCGGCCGGGCATGTCTACGCCGAGGAAGGCACGTTCACATTGACGGTGACTATCAGCGATGCGGGCGGTGCCACCGCGACGGTCAACCCTGTGGCCGCGATCGGCGACGCCACGCTCAGCGCCACCTCATCGGCCGTCAGCGCGACCGAGGGGAGCACGTTCAGTGGCACGCTGGCCACCTTCACCGACGCCGACCCGGCCGGCACGACGACGGACTATACCGCCGCCATCACTTGGGGCGACGGGGCCACGACGGCCGGCACGATCGCCGCCGCGGGCAACGGCTTCGCTGTCAGCGGCGCACATGCGTATGCTGAGGAAGGAACTCCCTCGATTACCGTTACCGTCAGACAAGGGCGGCAGCAAGGCCACGGCCACGATTACGGCCGACATCGCCGATGCCCCGCTCGTGGTCACGAACACCACCATCAGCGCCACGGCGGGCATCGCCAACAGCACTCCGCTCGCCACCTTCACCGATCCGGGCGGCGCCGAGCCGGTGGCCGATTACAGCGCCACAGTCAACTGGGGAGACGGCGGCACCGCCTCCGCCACGATCCGCGGGCCCGACGCCAACGGGGTCTTCACCATCAGCGGCAGCCCCAGTTACACGGCGGCCGGCACGCCCACGGTCACCATCACCGTCCATCACGACGCCGTCACGCCGGATGCCGCGGTCGAGGACGCCGCCGCGGTGATCGGCCCTGTGAATTACGCTTCGCCCGGCGGTGGCGTGACTGTGCGGGTCGTGAATGGGAGTCTGCAAATACTATCGGGCAGCACGATCGCTTCGAGCACGCCGCTGGCCGACGTCACCTCGCTGACCGTCAGCGGCGCCGATGGAGTGGCCAACAGCTTCACACTCGACTATTCCGGCGGCACGTTCGTCGTGCCGGGCGGCATCACCTTCAACGGCGGCGCTTTGCCCGCCACGCCCAGCAATAGCCTGACCATCAGCGGCGGATCGTTCGATACCGATACGCTGGACTTCTCAACCGCCCATGACGGCAGCATTCAATTGGGCACCGGCGGCCAGGTGGTGAATTACACGAACATGACACCGCTGGTCAACACGGGCACGGCCGACAAGGTAGTGTTCACCTTGCCCAACGGCACCGTCGTGGCCTCGCTCGAAGCGGGTTTGACCGCCGGCACGATCGAGTTGGTGAGCGGCAACGGCTCGTTCGAGATCACCACGTTGCTGGCGCCCAGCGGCTCGCTCACGGTCAACTCGGGGAGCGGGGCCGACACCGTCACGGCCGCCGCCAGCTTCTACAACAACTTCAGCGGCCAGCTCACCGTTCACGGCGCCGCCAATACCTTGTCCGTGCATGCCATCCCGGCGGGCACGCTGGCCGCGACGGAAGGCTCGGCGCTGAGCCGCGCCCTCGCCACTTTCAGCGATCCCAAGGGCGCGGGCACGGCCGCCGATTACACCGCCACGATCGACTGGGGCGACGGCAGCTCGGCCACCACGGCCAGCGTCACGGGACCCGACGCCAGCGGCCTGTTTACGATCAGCGGCAGCCACACCTACGCCGAAGCCAGCGCCACGGCCGAGACGGCCAGCGTCGTGGTGCATCGCGCCAATGCGATCGACGTCACGGTGAGCGACGGCGTGAGCGTGGCCGAGGCGACCCTCGGCGCCCAAGGCACGACGATCGCCGCGGCCGTGGCCGCCCGTTTTGCCCAAACGATTGCCACCTTCTCCGACGCCGACAAGTCAGCGAACATCAGCGACTATTCGGCCACCATCGACTGGGGTGACCACAGCTCGCTGACTACGGTCAGCGGTTCGCAGCTCCAGGCAGCGGGGGGCGGCTTCAACGTGCCCGGCAGCCACACCTATGCCGATACGGGAACCTTCACGATCCGCGTGACGGTAAGTGACGGCGGCCTCGCCTCCGCCACGGCGACGTCGGTCGCCGATGTGACGAGTTCGGTGCCCTTCGAAGCGGTCGATGCCACGTATACCATCGGATCGGGCGCCGTCAGCATCTCGGACGCCAAGGGCCTGTTGGCAGGCGACACGGCGCCCAGCTTGCTCAGCGTGACGCCGGGCACGGTGACGGGCGCTCAGGGCGGGAGCTTTGTCTTCAAGGCGGACGGCTCGTTCACGTATACGCCGGCCGCCGGTTTTCCCGGCTACGACAGCGCCCAGTTCACCGTGACCGACGCTTCGGGCGACACGGCGACGCACACGGTGACCGTGCTCTCGCAACACGGCGGCGTGGTCTGGAAGTTCTATGAATCGGTGCTCAACCGCCTGCCGGACGCTGCCGGCCTGCAATACTGGACGAATTACTTCAACAGCGGCGGCAGCACGGGCGACATGGCGTTTGGTTTCTTCGAGAGCGACGAGCTGCTCGACAAAGTTATCAGCAACTACTACGAGCAGTATCTGCTGCGGCCGCTCGACTCCGGCGGCCTGACGTACTGGAAGGGCGTTTGGCACTCCACCGTCGGACCGGAGCAGATCAAGGCCGGCTTCGCCGACAGCCCGGAGTTCTACCACTCGGCGGGCGGCACGCCCCAATCGTGGATCACCGCGCTCTATCAGCGGATTCTCGACCGCACTCCCGATCCCGCCTGCGAAGGTTTCTGGATGAACTACTACCAGCGGCAGACGGCGGCGGGCGTCGATGCCGGTGTGGTCCGCGATCACATCGCGCTCGGCTTCTTTACCGCCGTGGAGGCATATGGCAACGACGTGGCGGGTTGGTTCCAAGAGTACCTGTTCCGCGCGCCGACCGATGCCGAAAAGATGCAGTATGTGAACCAGATGCTGGCCGGCGCGAGCGACCGCACGGTCGAGCAGGCGATCACGAACCTGCCGGCGTACGCGAGCAATCCCGCGACGCCGGCCGCCGGCACGGGGATGCCCTTGGCCGACTACTACCAGACGACGGCGCAAACGCAGGCGGTGGTGGCGGCCAAAGACGCCTTGTTTGCGAGTTTGTAGCAGCCTGCTTGCGCAGGTCGCCCGCTTGCTCCGCAAGCGGAAGGACATTGCCTGCGATCGGGCCTTCCAGAGGGAGAATCTTTCGGCCGGGCAGAGCCGTTCCGCTTGCGGAGCAAGCGGGCCACGTCGCAAGCGGAATGGAGTGTGTAATTTTTTCAGGGCGACGCAGGTCACAAAGAATGCATTGGACGAAACCGCGGCGCGCCACTATGGGCGTTGGTCTCGAAGGCGACCGGTTCGCGAGGGGCCCACGGCAAGGCCGCGGAGCGGTGCGCAGCGGTGCAAGCTCCGCAGGCCGCGGTCAGACCACGGTCGGA
>NCBD01000120.1 GCA_002255315.1 Actinobacteria bacterium 21-64-8
GTCGTCGTACTCGAGCGCCACCACCGTCACCGTCACCGCAGGACAGGTCGTCACGGGAATAAACGCCGCTATGAGCGCCGGTGGTTCAATCACGGGCACGATCACTGACTCGAGCGGAAACGATCTCGCGGGAGTCTGTGTTGAGGCGAGCCAAAGTGCTGGCACTAGTGGGTCCACGACGACCAGCGCTGCGGACGGCACGTACACCCTGAGTGGACTAGCGGTGGGCAGTTACGTGGTTACGTTCTTTAACTGCAGTCCTTCGACCAACGTCTTGACGCAGTACTACAACGGCGTCACTGTGCCCGCGAGCGCCAAGCTCGTCTCCGTAGTCGCGGGTTCCACTACCGGTTCCATTAACGCGGCCATGGTGTCGGGCGCGACTATCTCGGGCACGGTGAGCGACGCGACGACGACTTCGGCTCTTTCTGGAGTCTGCGTGACAGCCCTTCTAAACGGTGCCGCCGTGGGCTACGCGACGTCCGGCACGGGAGGCACCTACAGCATTTCGGGCCTCGCAGCCGGGAGTTACACGGTCGAATTCGTCGGGTGCAACGCCACCTCGAATTACCTCTCGCAGTACTACGACAAGACGAGCACCGGGACTACCACGGCGTCTAGTGCGACTACGTTGACGATCTCGTCGTCGTCGCCGGCGACGAACATCAACGCGGCCATGGTGTCGGTACACGGTCGAATTCGTCGGGTGCAACGCCACCTCGACCTACGTTTCTCAGTTCTACAAGGACGTCTCGACAACGTCGGGCACCCCCACGGCCGTCACGGTCGCCGTTGGCGGCGTCGCACAGAATATCAACGCAACGTTGACGAACGGTGGGGTGATTGCGGGAACGATCACTGACGCTTCGAACAATCCCATTTCTGGGATATGCGTGAGCGCTCAATCATCCAGCGAAAGGTTTAATGCCCAAGACGCGTCCACCGGCGCGTACTCGTTGGACGGGCTCCCGGCGGGCAGCTACGTGATTCAGTTCACCGACTGTGGGAGTGCAACAACGTATCCGTCGCAGTACTACACGGGGACGTTAGGGGGCACAATCACGTCGACGAACGCCGTCCCGGTGAGCGTGCTGGCCGGTCAGCAAGAGACGACGATTGACGCCGCGATGGGCGCACAACTCGTGACCTTCACGACGACGGCGACTTCGGGGAGTTCCTCGTACACTCCAAATGCCTCCGCGTCTTCGGGTCTGGCGGTGACGATAACGCTCGACGCTTCGACGACTTCGTCAGTGTGCACGCTCAGTGGCGGCGTGGTCAGTTTCACCGGACAGGGAAACTGCGTGCTGGACGCTAATCAAGCGGGTAACAGTGTCTACGCCGCGGCGGCGCAGGTCCAACAGACAATCGTCGTCACCGTGACTGACACCGCCCAACTTCGCTCCGCGAGTTCGCGAACGAGTCGAGTCATGGCGGCGGCGCCGTCAAGGGTGACGGTGACTTTTCGTCCGCGAACGCAGTCGGCTCAGACCATTACCTTCAACTCGTCGCCACCGTCGCCGGCGCAGGTGGGCGCGAACTACAGCCCTTCGGCGACGGCGTCGTCGGGTCTCGCGGTGACCTACTCCCTTGACACCACGTCCTCGTCGGGCGCGTGCAGCCTGACCAACGGTTCAATCTCGTTCACGGGCGTCGGTACTTGCGTGCTGGATGCGAATCAGTCCGGCAACGCGAGTTACGCCGCCGCCCCTCAAGTGCAACAGTCGTTTTCGATACTGAAGGGATCACAGTCGATTACTTTTTCTTCGACGGCTCCCACGGCCGCTGCAGTCGGGGGCGCACTGTACGCTCCGACGGCGTCTTCGAGCTCGGGACTGACCGTGCAGTTCTCCATCGGGCGCACGTCGGGTGCGGGAGTCTGTTCGTTGAGCGCGGGCACCGTTTCGTTTCAAGGCGTAGGGACCTGTGTCGTCGACGCCAACCAACCGGGAGATACGAACTACGACGCGGCGACTACCGCCGAACAGACTTTTAGCGTCGCCGCCGGTACCCAAGTCATCGACTTCACGACGACACCTCCCTCGAGTGAGACCTTTGGTTCGACGACCTATCTGCCCATCGCGACCTCCACCTCGAAACTTCCCGTCACGACGAGTATCGATCCGACGTCTACGCCTCGGGCGTGCACCATTCACTCGGGACTCGTGAGTTTTGGCGCTCCCGGGACGTGCGTCATTGACGCCAATCAGTACGGTGGTTCAGGATTCTTGCCCGCGACACAAGTGCAGCAGACCTTTACGGTTGTCGCCACGTCGAGCGGGGTCAGCACTGGATCGAGTGGATCGAGTGGATCGAGTGGATCGAGTGGATCGAGTGGGTGCGTACGCGGTGACGAACCCTACGGTGCTCGAGTCACTGTTGCCGTCCAGTGAGAGTTACGTGACGTCCATTGCCGTGAGCTGGGAGTCCCCGAGCGGTACGTCGCCATCGGCAACGCATCCGCTCACCTTGGTACTCACTGATTCGAACATTCTCGTGGGTGATGTTATTTACGAAGTCACCTCGACGGGGATCCAAAAGGTTGGTGTGGCCGCGCAAAACGGGGTGGCCACGGTCACGTTTTCGACGGACCCCACCTTTCTCATCGCGAAGCCAGCGCTCTTGACTCAAGCTGCGTTAACGCTATCGTCGCGGCGCGGCGTTGCCGGACGACCGTTAACCCTCGCCGCGTCGGGCGGCTCGGGAACTGGGGGACTTACTTTTACGGTGACGGCGGCGGGCACTACGGGGTGCTTCGTGAAAGGCTCGGTGCTGCACGCGCCGCGAGCGGGAACCTGCGTCATCGTGGCAACGAAAGCCTCTGACGGAACCTACGCCGCCAGTACGTCGGCGCCATTGAGTGTCGTCTTCACCGCGCGCAAATCTTCGTTACCGTTGGCTCGACGCACCCTCGGTGTCGCTGGTAGGGGGCGCACGAGTTTGATTGAGATTTTAGGCTCGGGCTTCTACGGTCGACCCACCGTCGAGAGCAACCAAGCGGCGGTGCGCGCGTACGTGACGGCCGACAACGGACGTGTGCTGAAGGTGCAAGTTCTTAGTCCCTACTACGCCCACCCCGGGGTTGGTTATCTCACACTGCGCTTTTCGAAGGGTCGGGTCCTACGGATTCGATACCTAACTCGCTGAGCGACGAGGGGCCGTCAAGGCTCCATACTGGGAGGACTTTCGTCCTTATGTTGGGGTGACGCTAACGTCCTAGAGTTGTCGTATGGCTGAAAAAATCACGACGGGCGCCGACGGCGTTCTCCAGGTCCCCGAAACCCCCATCATTCCCTTTATCGAAGGCGACGGCATCGGCGTCGACATCTGGCCGGCCTCGAAGTTGGTTCTCGACGCCGCGGCGGCGAAGTACGGCAAGAAAATCGAGTGGAAAGAAGTCCTCGCGGGTCAAAAGGCCTTCGACGAAACGGGCGACTGGTTGCCCGAAGCGACCGTGACGGCCTTTCGTGACTACCTGATTGGCATTAAGGGACCTCTGACGACCCCCATCGGCGGCGGTTTTCGCTCGCTCAACGTGGCGCTGCGCCAGATTCTCGACCTCTACGTCTGTTTGCGCCCGGTGCGCTGGTTTCAGGGCGTGCCCTCGCCGGTAAAGAACCCCGAACTCGTCGACATGGTCATCTTTCGCGAGAACACCGAAGACGTCTACGCCGGACTGGAAGTGGAAGCGGGCACGCCCGACGCGGAGAAACTGCGCAGCTTCGTGCAGGACGCCTTCGGCTGGGATATCCGCGAGATGAGCGGCATTGGACTGAAGCCCATCTCCGAAGAGGGCTCCAAGCGCCTCATTCGCGCCGCGATCAAGTACGCCCTCGAGCACGACCGCGAGTCGGTGACCCTCGTGCACAAGGGCAACATTCAAAAGTTCACCGAAGGCGCCTTCATGAAGTGGGGCTACCAGCTCGTGAAAGAAGAGTTCGACGACGTCGCCGTGTCGTGGGCGGACTGCCAGGGCAACCCGGGCTCGAAGCTGCTCGTGAAAGACGTCATCGCCGACATCGCGCTCCAACAGGTCCTGACCCGCGCGAACGAGTTCGACGTAATCGCGACGATGAACTTGAACGGCGACTACCTCTCGGACGCGCTCGCCGCCCAAGTGGGTGGAATCGGTATCGCGCCCGGGGCCAACATCAACTACGTCACGGGTCACGGAATCTTTGAAGCTACTCACGGCACGGCACCCAAGTACGCCGGCCAGGACAAGGTCAACCCCGGTTCGGTGCTGCTCTCGGGCGTGTTGATGTTCGAACACTTGGGCTGGCAAGACGCCGCGAACGACATCGTCAAAGCCCTCGAAGCGACCATCGCCGAGAAGATCGTGACCTACGACTTCGCGCGCTTGATGGAGGGCGCCACCGAAGTCAATTGTTCGGAGTTCGCCTCCGCCATCGTCGATCGCCTTTAACACCCTTGAGCTAAGGAGCACCATGACCACCCCCGTCCACGTCACCGTGACCGGCGCCGCCGGCCAAATCGGCTACCAGCTACTCTTTCGCATCGCCTCGGGACAACTCTTGGGCGCGAGCACGCCCGTCGTGCTGCGTCTGCTCGAGATTGAGCCCGCGATGAAGGCACTCGAGGGTGTCGCCATGGAACTCGACGACTGCGCCTTTCCGCTGCTGAGCGGGATCGAACTGACGAGCGATCTCAACCACGCCTTCACCGACACTTCGTGGGCGCTGCTCGTGGGCTCCATTCCCCGTAAGGCCGGCATGGAGCGCGGAGATCTGTTGAACGTGAACGGGGGCATCTTCAAACCCCAAGGTCGCGCGATTGCCGAGAACGCCGCGAGCGACGTGCGCGTGCTCGTGGTGGGTAATCCCTGTAACACCAACTGTCTGATCGCCCGCTCGAACGCGCCGGAGGTCCCGGCCGATCGCTGGTTCGCCATGACGCGTCTCGACCAGAACCGCGCCGAGACCCAGATCGCCAAGCGCGCCGGCGTGCCGGTCGCGGGCGTGAAGAACCTCGCCATTTGGGGCAACCACTCGTCGACCCAGTTTCCCGATTTTGCGAATGCCACCGTGAATGGCGCGAGCGCGCGCGACGCGCTGGGCGACGACGCCTGGCTCGAAGGCGAGTTCATTACGACGGTCCAAAAGCGTGGCGCGGCCATCATCGACGCGCGCGGCGCGAGCTCGGCCGCGTCGGCGGCGAACGCCGCCATCGACACGGTCGTGAGCTTGACGACGAAGACCGCCGAGGACGACTGCGCTTCGGTGGCGGTCACCAGTAGCGGCGAGTACGGCGTGCCCGAGGGTCTGACCTTCGGTTTTCCGGTGCAGTCCAACGGCGCGGGGGCGTGGTCGGTCAAAGAGGGCTTTACGATTGACGACTTCGCGGCCAGTCGCATCAAGATCACCACCGACGAACTAATCGCCGAGCGCGACGAAGTGCGCGCCCTCGGACTCATTTAGCGCTTCGTCGGGTGAGGGGGACGACGCCAGGCCTCGCGCGTGGCGAGAGCGTCTGACAAGATGTCCTCGTGAGTGATCCTCGCTGGCGAGAGGTCGATCAGTTTCTCGACGAGCGTTTATCACTGCGCGACGACCAGTCCAACGCGGTCTTAGCGGCGAGCGACGCGGCGGGACTACCCGCCATAAATGTGGCGGCCAATCAGGGCCGCATGCTCGAACTCTTCGCGCGCTCGATTGGCGCACGACGCATCTTGGAGATTGGCACCCTCGGTGGGTACAGCACGCTCTGGCTCGCGCGGGCGCTGCCCACGGACGGCGAACTCGTCACGATGGAGTTTGACCCCCACCACGCCAGTGTCGCGCGCGCGAACCTCGAGCGCGCGGGCGTGGGGGCG
>NCBD01000121.1 GCA_002255315.1 Actinobacteria bacterium 21-64-8
CTCTCGTTGGACGCGCCCGTAGTCGTTATGGAAGGTCCTCGTTCCGTAGGCAAGTCGGCCATCCTTGCCCAATTGGCGCACCAGCGGAACGTTGCCGTCTTGGACCTTGATGATCTCGCGACGAGGAATGCCGTTAAGGCTGACCCCGACCTCGCCGTGGCGGGTGTGGGTCCAGTATGTATCGACGAGTATCAAAAGGTCCCCGCGGTGCCCGACGTGATCAAGGCCGAACTTAATAGGGGCGCCTCGCCGGGGCGCTTCTTTCTCACCGGCTCCGCGCGCCACGACGCGTTACCGCGTTCTTCCCAAGCCCTCACCGGAAGGATGGCTCGGTGCGCCATCTATCCCCTGTCACAGGGTGAGATTCATGGCGTCGAAGAAAACTTCGTCGCTCGGGCGATCTTTAATCCTTCCTCACTGGCGTCGACACATGTCTCTACGACGACGCGGAGCGAGTACGCCCAGCGAGTCTTCACGGGTGGTTTTCCACTCGCGCTGCGGTCAAGCACTGACCAAGCGAGGCGGACCTGGTTTGACAACTACTTAAAACTCTCGCTCGAGCGAGACGTTCTTGAGCTTTCGAATCTTCGCCAGTTAGACAAACTTGGTGGTCTGATGCGACGCCTCGTCGGTCAGACAGGACAATTGCTCAATATCAGTGGAGCCGGCGCACCTCTGGGGCTGACCAAGCCGACGGCGGAGAGTTACGTGGTTCTTCTCGAAAAACTCTTTTTGGTGTACCGCCTTGAAGCGTGGGGCAAGACGCTGTACACACGCGCTCTTAAGACGCCAAAAGTTCACGTCTTTGATTCAGGTGTTGGTGCGCGCCTTCTTCGTCTAACGCCGAATAAAATTGTGGCGCAGAATCCAACGGCGCTCAGCGAATACGGTCACTTACTCGAATCCTTCGCCGTCTCGGAACTCCTCAAGCAGGCCTCATGGAGTGGTGTGGTGGCCGACGTTGGACACTTTCGCACGAAAGACAACGAAGAGGTCGATCTCGTCCTCGAAAGCGACCAGGGGGACGTCGTTGGCGTCGAAGTCAAAGCTGGTCGCAGCGTCAACGAAACCGACCTCGCCGGTCTTAGGCAACTCAAGAAAGTAGTGGGCAGCAACTTTCTTGGCGGGATAATTCTCAACACTGGACCGCGGTCGTATGCCCTGGAGCCTCAAATGTACGCCGTGCCGCTCGACCGACTTTGGCAACGCGTCGGCGAGTAGTTCATTGCTCGGCTCGGCGTAGTGACCCGGCCGCGTGGTCGAGAAGAATTTCTCGATTTGCCTTTTCGTGTGTTGGCGCGCCCTAGCCCGCGAGTGCCACGCCTAAGACGAGTGCGACGACCGAAGCGAGCGCCGACAGTCCCGCGTACATGCCGCGCTGGGAGGCGACCTTCGCGCGCGTGTGCATAAAGGCGGCGAGACCGGCGACGAAAACGAAGACCATCTTTACGCTGAAGGCGAGGCGCCACGAGCTCGACTGGGTTCCACCCATCGCGGCGTAGTTCCACACGCCCGTCGCGATCAGCACCCAAAAGGCGGGCCAACTGAGTCGGCCAAAGGCCTTCGCGATGGTGCGCGAGGCGTCTTCGCCCAGTCCGCGAATTGTGGGCATGAGACCACCGAGTACGAACTGACCGCCCACCCAAAAGGCGGCGGCGAGCACGTGCAGGCTGAGGCGCAGCACCGTTGCGGCGTTGGCGAGTTGGTCGACGTGGGTCGTGGCGAAGGTCATCTCAGGCACCCGTCCACTGGGGCGCGCGCTTTTCGGCGAAGGCAATCGCGCCTTCGAGTGCGTCGGCACTGCGTCCGATCATGCCAAAGGCTTCGTTGTTCATCACCCAGGCCTCTGCTTCGCTCATTTCGAGCGAGCGGTACATCACGTCCTTGGAGGTACGCACCGCGAGGGGAGCGTTCTGACAGATTCGCTCGGCGAGGGCGACCGCGGCGTCGAGCACTTGCTCGCTCGGGACTACGCGATTAACGAGTCCGAGTTCGTAGGCCCGCTCGGCGTCAATGGGATCGGCCGTGAGGGCCATCTCGTAGGCAATCGCGCGAGGGATGCGCTTGGCGAGTCGAATGAGACCGCCCGCCCCCGCGACGAGTCCGCGCTGGGCTTCGGGAATACCGAAGCGGGCGTGCTCGGCCGCGACGACGAGGTCGCAGCTAATCAACATTTCAAAGCCGCCCGCGAGGGCGGCGCCGTTGGCGGCGGCGATGAGGGGCTTGGGAAAGACGCGATTCGTGATGCCTCCAAAGCCCTGGTCGGTGGCGGGGAACTCGCCCTGGGCGAAGGCCTTTAAGTCCATGCCCGCGCTAAAGGCTTTATCGCCGGCCCCGGTCAAGACGACGGCCCACACGTCGTCGTCGCTCGCGCAGTCGTCGAGGGCCTCGCTGAGGGCAATCGCCGCGGCACGGTTCATCGCGTTGCGCGCTTCGGGCCGATTGATCGTGAGTATCTCCACGTGTCCTCGTCGTTCGCGTAGTACTTCGTCGGCCATCGTGACTCCTTTTGCGCCCGGCGAGGGCATTGGCTCAACGCTACTCCCGGGCGTTCGAGGCGTTAGCGCTCGCGTCGCGCGTGCGAAACTGAGCCCGTGAGTACCCGCCCGCGCACGCTGCTCACCCTCGAGGGCTACGCCGTCGAGGGTGGCTATGACGTGGCGGGGGGTCCCGCGACCTGTTACGCGCCCACGATTGCGCTGGGGCGCCAACTCGGACCGGGGGCGAGCGACGAGCTCTGGCGCGACTACGAAGCGGTCATTGACCTCGCCGCGAGCGTGGGACTCGAGGGTCTGCGCGTCACGCTCGAGTGGGCGCGACTCGCGCCGCGACGGGGATACCTCGACGAGGAGGCGGCGCGTCGCTACGACGCGATGCTCGCCCACGCGCGCGCGCGCGGTCTGTGGGTCAGCGTCGTACTCGTCGACGCCGTCTGGCCCGCGTGGGCCGGACCCGAAGCGTGGCTGCTGCCCTGGGTGGGCCCGGTCTTTCGCGCTCACGCGCAGTGGTGTCTCGAGCGTTTTGACGGTGTCGTTGACGCCGTGCTTCCCTTTAGCCAGCCCGACGCGCTGGTCGATCTCGGCTATCGCCGGGCGCAGGCACCACCCTGGCGCGCGCGCGCCGCCGCCGACGCCGTACACGCCCGAGCGAACCTCGCCGAACTCGACGCCTTCGTGCGAGCGCTGGCACCGGAGAAGATGGTGGCGACGCACCGAAGCCTCGAGCTCGACGTCGAGCCCGAGCAACTCACCACGGCGCGTCGGGAGTCGTCGCTCGACGAGTTACACGTGCGCAGTCTGGTGCGCGGGGCCGGACCGACCGCCGCGCGCGCGGGACTCTTCGCCCGCCACGAGGGCTACTGGCGCGTGCGCGCCGCCGACGAGCTACTCCTCGCGCTTCGCTAGAGCCTCGGGAGGTTCCGTCGTCGCCTCGAGTCGCGCCTCGTTGCGCTTTCGACGAACGTGCAGGACCACGACGACGATCACGATCACGGCGAGCAGTGCGTAGGTGGCGTCGTTGGAGTACTTTTCGACTTTGACAATGACGTGGGCGCCGTAGTAGCCGAGCAGCGCGTAGGCGACTCCCCAGACCAGCCCACCCGCGGCGTTGGCGAGAAAGAATCGGCGATAGCGCATCTTGCTCATGCCGGCGAGTCCGGGCATCACCGCGCGCAAGAAGGCGGTGAAGCGTCCCACAAACA
>NCBD01000122.1 GCA_002255315.1 Actinobacteria bacterium 21-64-8
GAGGCGACTCGATGGTGAACGCCGGTATTTTGTCGGGAGACTTCATCGTCGTCGCGCGCCAGAACACCGCTAACTCGGGCGAAATCGTCGTCGCGGGAATTCCTGGCGACGAAGCTACCGTCAAGCGATTCTTCCGTCAAGGCTCGAGGATCATCCTCAAACCAGAAAACGCAACGATGGAGCCTATGGACTTCGATTCACGCGAAGTAGCGATTTACGGACGTGTCATTTCGGTACTGCGACGCTACTAATCCCGAACGAGCATGTTGTTCGTTAGGCCAACCACGCCATAAGCGTCGTGGCGAAAGCGTCAAGTTCATCGCGGGTCACGTACTCGTCGCTGCGGTGAGCGAGCAGAGGATCGCCCGCGCCAAAATTGGTCGCAGGTACGCCTCGCTCAAAGAATGTTGCGACGTCGGTCCAACCCACTTTGGCGCGTGCCTTCTGCCCCGTGAGTTCGATGAGGTGACGAAGTCGCGGGTCGTCGAGCGACGGTGGGGTGGGCGGGGCGAAATCTGTGACCTGAAAGAGATCGTCGTCGTTCAGAAAGCCATCGAGCAACTCTCGCAGCGACGCTTCCGCTGAGGTGCGCGTGCGATCGGGTGCCACCCGGTGATTAAGCACCACTTGAACTTCGTCGGGTACGACGTTGGGTGCCACGCCGCCGGATACGTTGACCACTTGTAACTGTTCGGTAAAGGTAATGCCGTCAATCTCAACACTGCGCGGAACGTAACTCGCCACGCGCTCAATGAGTGCGCCCGCTCGGTGGATGGCGTTTAAACCCGTAAAGGGGCGCGACGTGTGGGCCCGGCGACCGTAGAGCGTGATCTCCACGCGCATCGATCCCTGACAGCCCGCTTCGACGGCACCGCCCGTGGGTTCGGCGAGAATCGCGAGGTCACCGGCCATGAGGTCAGGACGCAACTCAAAAATCTCCGTGAGGCCCGATTCGGCTCGCGAGATCTCCTCGCGTGCGTAAAACACCCAAGTGACTTCCACCGAGCGCGCCGTGGTGGCTTTGGCGATTTCGAGCATGACCGACAGCGACCCCTTCATGTCACAGGCGCCCACGCCGTAGAGCACGTCACCTTCCACGTATGCCGTCGACGCGTCGCCGGGCACGGTGTCGAGGTGTCCGGCAACGATAACGCGCGTCGTGCGCGGACCCGTCGTGCGCGCGATCACGTTGTCGCCCACTCGCTCAACGTCGAGTGATCCGTGGGCGCGTAACGTCGCTTCGACGTAGGTCGCCAAATTCGACTCGTTGCGCGAGACCGAGTCGATGGCGACCACCTCGAACGCCGCGTCGAGTCGGGTCACGTCGCGACTCCATGGTCGCGAAGGATGTCATTGAGCGCCACCTTGTCGTGTCGCTCCCCTTCACTCAATCGCTGAATGATTAACACGCAGGGCAAGAAGAACTCGCCTCCGGCGAACTCACGACGACGTTGCGCCATCACGGCCACGCAGTAGTCCGGTACGTGGCCGCGCGAAACCTCCGCACCCGTCGCCGCGTCAATCACCGGAATCGACGGATTCAGTATGGTGCCCGCGCCAAGGACTGAGCCTCGCCCCACGCGCGCGCCTTCGGTGACCATGCAACGACTCCCAATAAAAGCATCGTCTTCAATGACGACCGGGACGGCGTTCGCGGGCTCCAAGACGCCCCCGATGCCGACGCCTCCGGCGAGGTGCACGTTGGCCCCAATTTGGGCACAACTACCCACCGTCGCCCAGGTATCGACCATCGTGTTTGGTCCCACCCACGCGCCAATGTTCACGTAGCTGGGCATCAAAATGACACCGGGGCTCAGAAAACTCCCACGCCGGGCCGACGCGCCGGGCACGACTCGCACGCCGCGTCGTTCAAAGTCGTGCTTGAGATCGAGCTTGTCGAGGTACTCAAAAGGACCGGCGTCCAAGCGCTCGAGTGCGCGGAGACGAAAGAGCAACAAGATTGCTTGCTTGACCCATTCGTGGACGACCACTGAGCCTGCGGGGTCGAGCTCGGCGACGCGCACTTGACCATCGTCGAGTTTCGTTATGACGAGTTCGACGTCGCGACGCGCGTCCACACTTTCCGGTGTCAGTTCGGAGATTTGGCTAAACCACCGGCTAATACGCGCCTCGAGTTCCATCGAACCATCGTACTCAGGCGAGTCTCGCACCTCGAAGACGCTCGGCGGCCAGTGCGAGTCGTTCGTCGGGTTGCACGACGGCGACGCGCACATAGTTGCGGCCCGCCGCGCCGTACAGTTCACCGGGACTGGCGACGAGTGCGCTGGCCTTCGCAATCTCCTCGGCCAACGCCCAACCGTCGAGCCCCTCGCGCCGGCACCACAGATAAAACGTTCCCTCGGGCAGGGGTGCGTCGACACCGCACTGGGTCAACGCGCTCGAGAGCAGTTCCAGTCGCGCGCGGTAGCGCTCGCGCTGCTCGTCGACGTGTGTGTCGTCACCGTAGGCCAGTGCCACCGCCGACTGCACGGGCCCGGGCACCATAAAGCCCGCGTGTTGGCGCACCGAGCGTAGAAAGTTCACGATCTCCGAGTCCCCGGCGTAGAAACCGGCGCGCAGCCCCGCCAAATTCGATCGCTTGGAGATCGAGTGCACCGCGAGTACGCCAGCGGTGCCATATTCGAGAATAGAACGCGCTCGCGCGTTCCAGGTGAATTCGCTATAGCACTCGTCGCTCGCGACCAGCACGCCTCGCTCGCGCCCCCAGGTCGCAGCGGCTTCGAGGTCATCGAGCGCTCCAGTGGGATTCGACGGAGAGTTCGTCCACAACAACAACGCGCGCGCCGCGTCCGCGTCGCGCACGCTCGCCAGATCCAAGTGACCCTCGCGCACGGGCACCGCGACGGAACGAAGTCCCGCGAGCGTCGCGCCCATGGCGTAGGTCGGATAGCTGATCTCGGGGTAGAGCACCGTATCGCGCTCGGGCTGGCGCAGATGCAGATAACCAGCCGTCGTTCCCACAAACTCTTTCGTTCCGACGCACGCGGCCAGCTGGTCCGCGGACACGTCGACCCCGAAGCGCCGAGCCAACCACCCCGCCGCCGCTTCTCGAAAGGCCGCGGTGCCCGCAGAAGGCGGGTAGCCCCGCGCTCCACTCGCGCGCGCGAGTTCCTCGACCACCAAGGTCGGTGGAGCGTCGATGGGAGTACCAATGGAGCAATCAATAGCCCCGCCTTCGAAGGTGTCGGCGAGGTCCTTCAAGACGTCGAGGCGGTCGTAGGGGTAGGCGGGAGGAGTAAAGCTCACGCGGGAACCCGCCACTCCTGGAATCGCGCGACGCCTACCTCGTCGAGGACCACATGCACGACCACCCCGTCGGCGGTGACGTTGGTGTCGAGGACGTCGCCTTCACGGTGCGCGGCGGCTAACAAGTCCCCACGCTCCAGGGGCAACGCGAGGGTAATGACGCGATCGTTCGTGCGCAAGCGGTCGCCAATTGTACGCACGAGTTCATCAAGGTTCTCGTGAGTCGCGGCAGACACCCACACACTGCCCTGGTGGCGTTGGGCGAGTTCACGGGCGTGCGAGCCCTCAACGTCAGCCTTATTAAAGACAATGAGTTCGGGTACGTCGCCGGCACCAATTTCGTTCAGCACGTCACGCACCGCCGCAATTTGAAACTCCGCGTGTTCATTGGCACCATCGACCACGTGCACGAGCAGATCGGCCAGT
>NCBD01000238.1 GCA_002255315.1 Actinobacteria bacterium 21-64-8
CTTGTTCACGCCCAGTACTGTCGCCAGATCTACTGCCGGAGGAAGACGTTCGCCCTGCGCAGCCTCGCCGTCAGCGATGGCTCGACGAATCTCGGCGGCCACTTGATCGTGGAGGTCAACCGGCTCATCTTTGTTGACTTTTGATATTTTCATAGAACTACTCATAATAGTATCATAAATGCTGAATGAGGGGTACCGTGATCGTTACTTCAATTGAGGAAAGAGAACTCCCCTTGGTGGATCACTTCTGTCCAGTTGTGTATGCGCCAGTCGAAGATCGTGCAAGTCGGCCCTCCGACGCAAGACCGCCGAGTCACGTCCCTGTGTACAGGCGGTCCAGATCGACTATTTCTACATCGCCTCGTTCTGCTGCGAGCTGCACCAACCTCTCGTGTACGCGTTCGCCGAAGAGCAGGAGTTTGGCGTGAGAGGCGTTCTCGCCAAGCGCCGTCCTGGCTCGCTCGAGCGCTACCAAATGACGCGTTGTCAGTTCATCGCCCGACTTTGCCTCGCCCAGTGCCACGATTTCACGATCACTTGGGGCATCGCCGGGCCCCGCGACCAGCACATCGAGTTCGTGGCCAACCCCGTCGATGCTCACGAAGGATGGTCCCACGTGGTCCCGAATCGGCACTGTAATGTCACTCGCGAAGTTCGCCGTCCACGTTCGAGCCATCTCCTCGAAGACCGGCCCGCGAACTCGAGAATTGAACACCGCTTCAAGACGATCCGACCACACGGTGCGCAGATCCCGCTCACGAAGTGTGGCACCGAAGGGCTCGATGACCGCGTAGTGGAACTGCAAGAAGGAGTCGGCCAATGCGTAGAGGGGACGCTTCTTTCGAATCGGATCCTCCTGTCGCACGATGAACTCCGCTTCGATGAGACGTCGTAGGACGAGGTCAATGTTTGATACTTGTCTTCCGACCTTGTTGGCAATGGAGCCAGCAGTGACCGAGCCATTGGCGATCGCACCAAGGATGGCGTGATGGAGCAAGTTGTTTTTGCCGCTCAGTGACGGGTCTTCGGCGAGCAGCGTCGTCGCCTCGCGTTGCAACGTGGCGGCCGGGCTGAGCACACGATCGACTACCCAGCGATCGAAGTCGGCTCTGTCACGTGGCAGGTCGAAGTTGACCATATCGGTGGCGTACCCGACGAC
>NCBD01000123.1 GCA_002255315.1 Actinobacteria bacterium 21-64-8
AAAGGACGCGTCGGTCTCTTCGGGCTTGTTCCAGTAACCACGCACGACGTTGGGTCCCTTGATCCACAGTTCTCCCACGACCTCAGGTCCACGGGGAAGTGAAGCGTCAGGCTCATCGCCCTCAAAGTTTTCGGGCACGATGGCGAGCTCGCACACCGGCACGGCCGGTCCGCAACTGTCGGGCTTAGCGACGTAGTCGGGCCCCGAGTTGAGGCACACGGCCGCGGAGGTCTCGGTGAGACCGTACCCATTGCCGGGCTGGGCCTTGGGAAACGCGGCGCGCAGTCGTCGCACGAGGTCGGGGGGCGCCGGCGCGCCGCCGTAGGAGATGCTGCGCACGCTCGAGGTATCGAACTGAGCGAAGTCGGGGTGATCGAGAATCTGCATTGCGATCGTGGGCACTCCTCCAATCATCGTGATGCGCTCACTTTCGATCAACTTCAGAGCTCGTCGAGCGTCGAAATGGTGCATCATGACCAGCTTGCCGCCGGCGGCAGTGTTGACCGTCATCGTGGCGAGACAGCCCGTGGCGTGAAAGAGCGGAATATTAAGCAGTCCGGCGTTTTGAGTGTTCGCACCATGGTCGTCGACGTTGCCTGTTCCATAGCGCAAGGTTGCTCGCTGGCCCACGAAAAAGAGGCTCATCAGATTCGTAATGACGTTGCGATGCGTTCCGACGGCTCCTTTGGGGCGTCCAGTGGTGCCCGAGGTATAAAACATCGTGACGTCGTCGTCCGTGTTTATTGATACTTCGGGCGGAACCGCTTGAGGGTCGACGGCACCGACGAAGTCGTCAAAACTGACGAGTTCAATGTTCGCGAGCGCATCGCCGATTCGCGCGGGCCGACCGGGTTCTTCACTCAACACGACGACGGTCGAGAGATCGGGGAGTTCGTGGAGGCGGTGGCGCACGCGCTCTAAGCGCTCTTCGTCAACGAAGAGGACCTTGGAGCCCGAGTCGCTCAGGCCGTACAACAGCTCATCGGTGGTCCACCAGGCGTTGATCGGTACGACGACGGCGCCCGACACGGCACCGCCCCAAAAAGCCATAACCCACTGGGGCAAGTTACGCGAGGCGATCGCGACTCGATCGCCCACGACGACGCCGCGTGCAATGAGGTGCGAGGCCGCGGTGGCGGCGATTCGATAGTGCTGATCAAAGGTAAAACGTTGGTCTTCGTAGACGAGAAAGTCGCGACTGGCGTGGTTGAGTGAGAGGTCGAGTATTTGGCGCATCGTGGTCGGCGCGTGCTTCCACACGGTCATTTCGACGCCGTGAACATTCGCACGCTCGGTTTCGAACATCTGACCGGGAGCGGTCATTTGCGCCGTGGCGTCGACTAACGAAAGGGGGGGTTCACTCATTGGTGGCGAGGTTATCCCTTAGGCGAGGGGTCTCGAAAGACGCTGGTGCGATAGTGCGCGAGTTCGGCGATGGATTCACGTACGTCGTCGAGGGCGCGATGTGAGCTTGATTTCTCTTTCAACGTCGACAGGGCGTCGGGGTTCCAGCGTTTCGCCAGTTCTTTAATGGTGGAGACGTCAACGTTACGGTAGTGAAAGTAGTCCTCGAGCGTTGGCATGTACTCCTGGAGAAAACGACGATCAGTGCCGATGGAATTGCCACAGAGCGGAACAGTGTGGGGCTCGGTGACGTGCGTGCGAATGAAGGCAAGTGTCTGCGATTCGGCTTCGGCGAGTGAAATGGTCGAAGCCGCGATGAGTGGTAGCAGACCCGACTTCGTGTGCATCTGCGTGACAAAGTCGCCCATGCGGCTTAGTTGTTCGTCCGTGGCGTGAATCACCAGGTCCGGTCCTTCGGCGACGATGTTGAGTTCGTCGTCGGTGATGATGGTTGCAATTTCGACGATGACGTTTTGGACGGGATCGAGTCCCGTCATTTCGAGGTCCATCCATACCAGCACTCTGCGAGACTACTGAACGCCGTGTTGAGCGTGGCTTCGGACGGTAGCCTTCGCGCATGGAACTCGCCTTTTCGATGCTGCACCCTGACGCGAAGATTCCCCACTACGCCCACGATGGTGACGCCGGAATGGACCTGGTCGCGGTGGATGAACAGATCCTCGCACCCGGTGGTGGCCGGGCCATGATTTCGACGGGACTCGCGGTCGCGATACCCGAAGGTTTTGCGGGTCTGGTGCTCCCGCGCAGTGGACTCGCCACGCGTCACGGCGTGACCTGCGCCAACTCACCGGGCCTCATTGACTCGGGCTATCGAGGCGAAGTTCGCGTGGCGCTGGTGAATCATGATCCTGAGGTGCCCTACCACGTGCACCCTGGAGATCGCGTCGCCCAGCTCGTCATCGTCGCAGTACCGGCCGTGAGTCCGCGCCTCGTCGCCGCGCTGCCCGACACCGCACGCGGTACCGGTGGCTTTGGGAGTACGGGACGGTGACGTCGTATCTCAATCCGCTCGACAGCGCTTTTTTGCTGCTCGAAACCGAAGGCGCCGCGATGCGTATTGGAGCCGTGATTGAACTTGAGGGAGTCGCGGGCGAGGACCCCACGACGCGTTACGAGCAGATCAAGACCAACATCGCCGAACGTTTGCACGAAATTCCGGTCCTCACGCAGCGTGTCGTGCGTGCCCCCTTTGACTTGGTGTGGCCGGTCTTAGTTGAGGACCAGGAGTTTGACCTCGATCGGCACTTGGTACGCGTCGCACTACCCAGTCCGGGAAGCGGTGCCCAGTTCGACGCGCTGGTGGCCGACTTTTTTTCGCGGCCTTTGTCGCCGCAACGACCACTGTGGCAATTACTGCTCATCGAAGGTCTCGAAAGCGGGCGTTCGGCATTGGCGCTGAAGGTGCACCACGCCCTCGCCGACGGCGTCTCGGGCGCCGAGACCTTTGCCAATCTCTTCGATATTTCCCCCGACGTGCGTGAGCCCTTGCCTCGAGCAACGGAGGCGGTGGCGAGTGACGCGACGACACCCCTTGGTCTGCTGTGGCTGAACGTTCGACGCCTGTTGGCAACGCCAACGGCGTTGCTCGACGTGGTGACGTCGTGGATGGCTCGTGTGGAAGAAGTTGCGCGAGCGTTGCTTCGGTTCTTCTTACTGCGAACCAAGCGCGCGGCGTCCAGTGAACAGCCCACGATTTTTGAGGCTCGACGTACCTCGTTGAACGCCGCACCCGGGGTTGACAAGGAGTACCACCGAACACGCGTGCCCCTGGCGGAGGTCAAACTGGCGGCGAAGCGTCGCGGCGTCAGTGTGACCGACGTCGTGGTCGCCAGCGTCAGTGGCGCGCTGGCGCGCTTTCTCGTCGAACGCGGAGAAACGCTCACGCGCGATTTGGTCGCCTTTGTGCCCATCAACGTGCGCCCCGATGGTGAATCTGAGTCGCTGGGCAATCAGATTTCGGGGATGCTCGTTCGTTTACACACCGAACTACTTGATCGCGAGGAGCGGGTGCTCGCGATTTCGAAGGACGCGAAAAAGACGCTGGGCGAACAGCGTCGCCGTCGCGCCCAAATCTTCATTGATGTGCCGCGACTACTCGGACCCACACTCGTGTCGTGGGGCGGACGACTGCTGGGTGCGCTGGGACTGTTTAATCATTTGCCACCACTGGCGAATCTCATGATCTCTTCCGTCCCGGGTCCGCCGCTGCCGTTATGGATCAGTGGACGACGCGTGCTATCGGCGGCTCCGGTCG
>NCBD01000124.1 GCA_002255315.1 Actinobacteria bacterium 21-64-8
ACTCAATCCCGCGTCGGGATTTCAATCGGTGCAGTTTCGCGCAATTGAGTTTCTCAGTGGCGCCGGGCGACCGGCGATGTTGCACTTTGAACTCTTCGATGATGAACAACGTGCGTGGCTCGCGGGCGTTGCCAACGAAATGAATATCTGGTCGGCCTTCGAAGCGGGTCTGCGCCACGAGTCAGGCGAAGAGGAGGCCGAGCTGAGTTCCCTGGTACGAAACCTCTACCGCGATCACGCCAGCGCGACGCGCAGCGCCCTACACGCCGTGGCCGAACTGATGATGGATCACGATGAGCGCCTTGCGATGTGGCGCCACCAGCACATGTTGATGGCAGGTCGCCAGATCGGTCGACGCCCGGGTACCGGTGGCAGCGCAGGCATGGCTTACTTAGAGACGACGCTCACGGCACGGCTCTATCCAGTGTTATGGGAAGTGAGGTCATTACTGTGACGACTCGAGAACAGTGCGTCGCGCTCGACGAGCAAGATGAACTCGCACCGCTGCGGGCGGAGTTTTTGTTAAACGAGGGCGAGATCTATCTTGACGGTAACTCACTCGGCCCGGTCTCACGCGCGGTGCGCCAACGCGTTGACGACGTGCTCGACCACCAGTGGGGTGAGCAGTTGGTGCGCGGGTGGGGCAGCGGTTGGATGGCGCAGCCCACGCGACTCGGCGACCGGATTGCGCCACTGATTGGCGCACGCCCGGGCGAGGTGTTGGTTGCTGACACCTTGACGTTCATGATCGCCAAACTCGTCGGCGGCGCGCTCAATCTGCGGCCCGATCGACACGTGATTTTGACCGATCGCGCAAACTTTCATTCGGACCTCTACATCATGGAGGCGATGGCGCGACGCGCGGGTCGCCCCATTACGGTAAAGGCAATTGATCGGAGCAACCTCGCGAGCCACTTAAACGACGACGTCGCGCTGGTCGAGTTGACCCACGTTGACTTTCGCACTGGCGAAGCGCTCGATCTCAATGAAATCACTCGCGTCGTGCACGAAGCCGGTGCCTTGATGCTCTGGGACTTTGCTCATTCGACGGGCGCGGTGCCGCTGGACGTCACGAGCGCCGGCGTGGACTTTGCGGCGGGTTGCGGCTACAAGTACCTCAACGGCGGCCCAGGGGCGCCGGCCTTTGTCTACGTGCGTCGCGAATTTCAAGGCGTGTTAGAAAATCCGCTGCCCGGCTGGCTCGGTCACGCGCGTCCCTTCGACTTTGAGCCGACCTACGAACCAGCGGCGGGCATGCAGGCGTGGGTCACGTCGTCGCCGTCGATTATCGCCCTCGCTGCCCTCGACGGCGCCCTCGACGTTTTTGAGCGCACGACGATGACGGCTATTCGTGCCAAGAGTTTGGCACTTACTGATCTTTTTATCGAGCTGGTGGGTCAACGACTACCCGGTCACTTTACGGTCGTCACGCCCCTCGAGCACTCGCGACGCGGTAGCCAAGTCGCGTTGCGCCACGAGCACGCGTACGGCGTCATTCAGGCGTTGATCGGCGGCGGCGTCGTTGGCGATTTTCGTGCGCCCGACATCTGTCGCTTCGGCTTCACGCCCCTCTATTTGCGATTCGTCGACGTCTTCGACGCGGTCGAGCGACTCGTGGCCGTTATGACGAGCGAGTCGTATCTCGACGAGCGCTACCTCGTGCGAAACGCGGTGACCTGAGTTACTGCGCGAAGACGACGGTGCGCTGACCCACGATCGCGACGCGGTCCTCGGCGAGCAGACGTACCGCACGCGCCAGCACCGTACGTTCGATGTCTCGACCGAGGGCGATCAGGTCTTGGGGCCGGCGCGCGTGACTCACGCGCACCACGTCTTGGTCGATGATGGGGCCCTCGTCGAGGTCGCCCGTGACGAAGTGCGCGCTCGCGCCAATGAGTTTGACGCCGCGCTCGTACGCCTGGTGGTAGGGACGCGCCCCTTTAAAACCGGGCAGAAACGAGTGGTGAATATTTACAATCTGACCAGCAAAATCGTTGCAAAACGCGGGGGTCAGAATCTGCATGTAGCGCGCGAGCACCACGAGGTCCACCTCGTAGGTCGCGATCAAGTCTCGCAAGGTCGCCTCCGCGTCGAGTTTGGACTCGGGCGCCACGGGCACCTCGTAGTAGGGCACGTCGTGGCGTTCGCTTAGGGCCCGACAGGTCGCGTGGTTGCTCACGACCGCGACGAGGTCAAGTGGCAACTCACCTTGCTCGCGTCGATAGAGCAAGTCCGCCAGACAGTGGTCCGCTTCGGAGACCATGACGAGGGCGCGTCGCTGGTGTGCTTCGAGCCGCAGTCCAAGGATCGGCTGAAATCGTGCGACGTCGGCGTGGAGTCGGCCCTTCACGTCGTCGACTTCGCCACTAGGCGCTTCGAAGCGCGTGCGCATGCAGAACTGGCCCGTGACGGGATCGGTGAACTGGTCATTTTCGAGGATGTTGCCACCGACGGCGACAATCGCCTCACTCGTGGCGTGGACGATGCCCGGCGCGTCCGCGCAGCGAAGCGTCATGATGTAGTCGAACACGGTCGTCTCCTTGCCGCATAAGGCTAGAGCAGGTCGCCGCCGCGCGACGCGCGACTCCGCGACAACCTTCGTCGCGGGGGACTTCGTGGGCCGCGAAGTTTGTCGCGTCGCGCGACGCTATAGCTCGGTGGGGGCGATGGTCCTCACGGGACTAGCAGTCCTCGTGCGTGGTGCCTCAGAGGTCTAGCGCGCAAGCGCCGTACAATGTTTAAGCGCGATAACCGTAAAAGCCCTGTCCGCTCTTACGCCCGAGCAGTCCGGCTTGGGTCATGCGCGACAACAGGGGTGGGGGGGCCAGGTGGGGCTCTTTGAACTCCTCGTAGAGCGACTCGGCGACCGCCAGCGTGGTGTCGAGACCGATGAGGTCGGTCAGGGCCAATGGTCCTAATGGGTGTGCGCAACCCACGATCATGCCGGTGTCGATGTCTTCGGCACTCGCGAAGCCTGACTCCAGCATGCGGATTGCCGAGAGCAAGTAGGGAATCAGCAGTGCGTTGACGACAAAGCCGGCGCGGTCGGGTGAGGTGATGACCTTCTTGTTGAGCTGTTCCGTGGCGAAACTGCGGGCCTTGGTCGTGGTCTCGGCACTGGTGAGCAGCGAGGAAATTACCTCGACCAACTTCAAGACCGGCACGGGATTAAAGAAGTGCAGTCCGATGACCTGTTCGGGTCGTTTCGTCGCCATGGCGAGCTTGATGATGGGAATCGACGACGTATTGGTCGCCAAGATCGCGTCCTCGCGCTGGACGACGTCGTCGAGACGGCGAAAGACCTCCACCTTGGTCGCTTCGTCTTCGGCGACTGCTTCGATGACAATCTCGCTGTCAGTGAGGAGTCGAAAGTCTCGGTCGAAGATGAGATTCGCGCGCGCGAGGTCAGCCTCAGCCTCGGGCATTTTGCCCGCACTGACGGCTCGGCTCAGCGACTTTTCGATGCGAGCACGGCCCCGCTCCAGGGCGTCAACATCGCGCTCGATGACGACGACGGTCGCCCCCGCGCGCGCCGATACTTCGGCGATGCCCGAACCCATGAGGCCACAGCCCACCACTCCTACGCGCTCCATTGGATCCTCCTGTCACTGACGTCGTCACCAAGCCTAGGTCCAGTCGTCAAGGCTTTTTGACGAGGAGGGTGCGCTCGCGTTCTC
>NCBD01000125.1 GCA_002255315.1 Actinobacteria bacterium 21-64-8
AGTTGCACAACGCTCCTTTTTCCCCTAGATAAGCAAAAAGGCCTCCCTTACTGGGAGGCCTCCGGTGTACGTAACGACGTGACTACCGGCGCCTTGCGCCTACTACCGCCAGAATCGCAATGTTCGTCGTCACGTCTCTCAGTCTAAGCGCGTAACGCCTCTACGCACAACCTCGACTAGGCCGACGTGACCGCACCCTTGTCCGCGCCCTGGACGAGGCGAGCGAACTTCTCCAAGACGCCCGTGGTGTAGCGCGGGAAAAAGACCGGCTGGACCGCGCGGCGACGCTCGAGCTCGGCTTCGTCGACCAGTAGATCAATGGAATGTTGCTCCACGTCGATGGCGATCTGGTCGCCGTCGTAGATAAGGCCAATGGGTCCACCGTCGAGTGCTTCGGGGGCGACGTGGCCCACGCAAAAGCCGTGCGTGCCGCCGCTAAAGCGCCCGTCGGTAATCAGCGCACAGTCACTTCCTCGACCCACGCCCTTCATCGCGCCAGTGATGGCGAGCATCTCGCGCATGCCCGGTCCCGACTTGGGCCCTTCGTAACGAATGACGACGACGGTCTGGGGCACGATTTCGTTCGCCATAATGGCCGCCATGGCGGCGTCTTCGCCGTCAAAGACGCGCGCGGTGCCGTGAAAGGTCATTTGGTCAATGCCGGCGACCTTCACGACCGCGCCCTTGGGCGCCAGCGAACCCTTAAGAATCGCGATGCCCCCTTGGACGTGGATGGGGTGATCGAGGTCGTGGACGACTTCGCCGTCGGGCTTTCTCGCTTCGTAGTCGGCCAAGCTCTCGGCCATGGTCTTACCGCTCACGGTCATCACGTCACCGTGCAGCAGTCCCCTTTCGAGCAGGTGATTCAAGACCACCGGTACGCCTCCGATCTGGTCGAGGTCACTCATGTGATAACGGCCGTGGGGTTTGGTGTCAGCTAAGTGAGGCACGCGCTTGGCGACCTTATTAAAGTCGTCGAGCTCGAAGGCGACGCGTGCTTCGTGCGCAATAGCGAGCAAGTGCAGTACCGCGTTGGTGGAACCACCCAAGGCCATCACGACCGCGATCGCGTTTTCGAGCGCCTCTTTGGTCATGATCTGGCGCGCGGTAATCCCGCGGTCGAGGAGATTGAGGACCGCGGTACCCGAGTCGTAGGCGAACTGGTCGCGACCGGGATCAATCGAGGGCACCGAGGCCGAACCCAGGAGCGACATCCCTAGCGCTTCTCCGACGCTCGCCATAGTGTTCGCGGTAAACATCCCCGCACAACTGCCCTCACCGGGGCAGGCCGCGCACTCAATAGCCTTTAACTCTTCGTCGCTGATCGCACCCACGGCGTTCGCGCCGACGGCCTCAAAGACCGACGTGATGTCGAGCGCTTCGCCGTTGTGATGACCGGGGAGAATCGTGCCGCCGTAGACGAAGACACTCGGTACGTCGAGGCGAGCCGCGGCCATCAACATCCCCGGGAGTGACTTGTCACATCCCGCAAAGGTCACCATGGCGTCAAAGCGCTCGGCGTGCATCACGGTTTCAACGGAATCACAAATCACTTCGCGCGACACCAACGAGGCGCGCATGCCCTCGTGGCCCATGGAGATCCCGTCAGAGACCGCAATGGTGACGAACTCAAAGGGCACGCCGCCGCCGTCTCGTACGGCGACCTTGGCGCGCTTGGCGAGTCGTTCTAAGGGTAGGTTGCACGGGGTCACTTCGTTCCAACTCGAGGCGACGCCAATTTGGGGCTTCACCATGTCCTCGTCTCGCAGTCCCATCGCGCGCAACATCGCGCGCGCCGGCGCGCGCCCCTTGCCCAAAGTCACGTCGGTACTGCGAGGAGTGGGGTGGTTCGCCATAGGGAAAGTCTAGGAAATCTCGGGGGCGAGCCCAGAAACGTCAACGACCAAGGCCGGCGAACTTCAAAGTTGCCCTGAGCGCTAGTAGAGCGCGCCCACTTCGGCCAAGTGTTTGGCTCCGAGAGTCATCTTGTCCACTTTGCCCAGGTGCGTGCGGGGCAGTTCATCCACAACCAGAATTGTTTTAGGGACTTTAAAGGCAGCGAGATGGGTACGGAGGTGCCGCCTCAGTTCATCAACGTCCAGTTCGACGCCTTGTCGAGCGACCACAAAGGCGACGCCACGCTCGCCCCATCGTTCGTCAGGCACACCGAGGACCGCGGCGTCCGCGACGTTGGCGTAGTTGGTGAGAACGCGCTCCACTTCAACGGGATAGACGTTCTCACCGCCCGAGACGAACATCTCTTTCGTGCGCCCACAGATCTGATAGTTCCCGTAGACGTCACGCTCAGCGACATCACCGGTGCGCAGCCAACCGTCTCGTACGACGTCATTCGTCGCGTCGGCGTTTCGCCAGTATCCCGCAAAGACGTTGGGCCCACGCACCCACATCTCGCCGCGACCTGCGCCGACCACGTCCTCGCCGCCGTCGGTGCGCAGCGAGACCTCAACGTAAGGGTAGGGTCGGCCCACGTAGCCCGGGTGTGACGCGAGCTCGTCGGGTACCAAGCAACAGACGTTCGGGGCGGCTTCGGTGAGTCCGTAACCCTGTGCGACGGCGACCCCACGAGCGAACCACTGATCGGCGAGCGTGCGCGGCATGGCGGCGCCTCCCACCACGATGGAGCGCAGGTGGCTGAGATCGGCGACGGCAAAGTTCGGCTCGTGGGCGAGTCGCAGATAGTTGGTCGGCACGCCCATCATCGTGGTGACGCGGCGCTCGGCGAGTAACTCTAAGGCGCGCGCCGATTCGAAAGTCGGCTCGAGTACGACGGTGGCGCCCTTGCGCCACGCGAGCAGTGGCTGCACGTTCCAACCACCGACGTGGTACTGGGGCAGGACCTGTAAGACGACGTCCTCAGCGTCGATGGCTAGGACCTCGTCGAGACTTCGATTGGTCCAGTAACAGTTGGCGTGCGAGAGCAGCGCCCCCTTGGGCGTACCGGTCGTACCCGAGGTCGCGATCAAGAGCAGTCCGTCACTCGGGTCAATCTCGGGCAGCTCGACGCCGCGACCATCGGCGAGTTCGTCCGCGATGGTTTCGAAGCACCTCGGCGAATACGTCCCCAACACGGGGTCGTTACCGAACTGTTCGATCCTCTCGCGCGAGAGCCAGAGTGCTGCCGGTTCGACGAGGCGCAGCAAGACGTCGAGTTCGCTCAGCGCCAAGTGCCAATTCAGGGGCGCGAGAATGAGCCCGGCCTTCGCGCACGCGAAAACGAGCACCACCTGCTCGGGTCGATTCTCACTCAAGGTCGCCACGCGGTCGCCGGGGACGAGACCACTAGCGAGGAGGCGTTTCGCGAGTTCACTCGACGCTTCGTCGAGTTCGCGATACGTCGTTGTTTCGCCAACAAATTCGATGGCCACCTTGTCGGGGGTTCGCGCGGCACTCGTCGCGATCCACGTACCGACGAGACGCTCGTTCGCCGTGTGCGTGTTCACGCCGCACCCCCCGGCTCTGTCGCGAGCGGCACCGTTCCCGTGGAACCCAACATGCGCCCAATGACGGTCATCATGCCTTCAAAAACCTCGGGCGGTACTTCGTGCGCGTCGTTCCACACAATCCAACGAAGTCCAATGGTTTCGCCGACCGCGATCAAGGACCACGCCAACACCGAAGGGTCAATGGGCGCGATTTCGCCGCTCGCGATGGCGTC
>NCBD01000008.1 GCA_002255315.1 Actinobacteria bacterium 21-64-8
ACGGCGAGCAGGGTTCCGCTGCGCAGGTCGAACTCGGGCTGGTAGCGCAGGCGCAGTTGGCCCTTACTGATCGCTTCACGCAGTTCGATCTCGGTCTCTAAGTGTTCGTTCACCCGCGCGCGCAGAATCTCGTCGAAGAGCACGAGCTGGTTCCCGCCGCGGCCCTTCGCTTCGTACATCGCGGTGTCGGCCATCGTGACGAGATCGTCGCCGAGGCGCGACCCGGCCTCAGAGACCGCGACGCCGATACTCGCCGAGTGACTGAAGTACTGGCCGGCCAGCTCGACGGGTTGGTTGATCACGCGCAGCAGTCGCTCGGCCGCGCCAAAGAGGACGAACTCGTCGACGTCACCCGAACAGAGAAAGACGAACTCGTCGCCCCCAAAACGCGCGATGTAGTCGTCGTTGCGGATGCTGGTGCGAATGCGGTCGGCGATGGTGACGAGAATGTGGTCACCCACGGTGTGGCCCATGTAGTCGTTTAAGACCTTGAAGCGGTCAATGTCGATAATCATCATCGCCACGCGCTGCTTTTCGTCAACGCGACGCTGGAGCTCTTCGACGAGCGCGCGCCGGTTCGGCAGGCCCGTCAAAAAGTCGTGGTAGGCGTTAAAGGTCGTGCGCTCTTCGGCGACGACGCGCGCCTGGTACTGCACGATCAACGAGGCGATCACCTGGAGGGCTTGAATCTCGGACTTGACCCAGGCGTGGCGGTCAAAGTGAATAAAGCCGAGAATGCCCCACGTCGTATCGTCGGTGAGCAGGGGCACAGCCGCTCCCCCGACGGGCACGAGGTCGTCGGCGTAGAGGTCGCCCGCGGCGTCGTTGATGCGCTCTAAGTACTCTTCGGTGACGTCGGGCAGGCCCATGAGATAGGGCGTGCGCAGTTCGCGCGTCGCCATAAAGACCGGGTCCGAGTCAAAGCGCACTTCGCCCAGGGGATCGGGTTCGGGAACGTTTTCGCGCACCGGCCACTCCGCCTCTAAGACGCTCACCTCGCGCTCGAGGTCGTTACGCCGTAGAAAGGCGACGTCGGCATTCGTAAAGGTCGCCAGTTCACTGGTGACCCAGTCGAGGACCTCCTGGCGATTCTTCGACGACGCCGACATCAGTCGCTCCGAGACCTTGGTCACCAGTTCGTCCAAGCGTCGCTGGCGTAAGAGCTCGTCTTCTCGTGCGCTGAGCGTGGCGACGTGGCTAATGAGCGCGGCGAAACCTTGGGCGAGCGAGCGCTCGTAGGCCGACCAGGTGCGTCCGTGGCGTCCGACCATCAACACACCCACTTCGGCCCCGTCGTGGAGGGTAATGGGCTCGACCAAGAGCCCCCAGTCGACGTGGCGCACGGCGCGCACGATGGGCCGTCCGGCGCTGCGTTCCTTTAACAGAGCCACCACGTCGGCGCGGAACTCCTCAAAGGCCGAGTCGGCGCCGGGATTGACCAGGGGCGCGACGCTGACCGCGGCCGGCACCGAGACGGCGACGGGCACGACGGCCACGAACTCGGCACCCAAGATGGCGTGCTGGAGAGTCATGAGCGTAACCCGAGTCTCGCTCCCGGCCTTCATTAAGTCTTTCGGTGACGGTGTGCTCACCAGTTCCTCGCTACAGTTCGGCTACCGCGATTCCCCAATCGTACAAGGCATCACTAAAAAAACCAAGGGGACGAGGTGAAATAAATGCCCCTGTCGCCAACAATGCGGTACCGCCCGTCCCCGATAGTGACGCCTCCCACGCACCGTGACGCCGTCTGAAAGCCAACGACGATGGCGACGCCATTGCATACGGTAAGCAACACGAATAGTATGGGTAACGTGAGGACTGCCGCGACCGTTGGGTTTTCGATTGAAGCGGGCGACCGCGAACGCCTCCAACATTTGGCCGACGTTTTCGGCGGCGGCAACAGGAGTGAGTTCTTAAGGAAGGCCATGAGTCTGATGGAGCGCGTTGAGGCGGCCGAACAACTGGGCAAACTGCAGGCTTATGGCCAGAGCCAGGCCGATCGACGTGGACTTTCCCCGCAGGACATACCGCGCTTAGTCGAAGAGGCGCTGGCGAATCCCAATCCAAGAGCCGTGGCGGAGGCCAAACTTATCTGTGCGGCCCTTCGGGCTGAGGAAGCCCACGCGGAACCTCCGATGGCTACGACGAGGGAACTCTCCGACGCGGAAGTTTGGCTGCGCGAGGCCGTCACCACACGACCGCGATAAGCGCCCCATGAGCATTGCCGTAGTCGTGGCACCAGAGGTAATCGTGGCGGGCGCGGTTCGCATCGACGCGGACCTCCTCCAGTTCCCGGCGGTTCCACCACCCACTGGTCGCAGCGCCGTTGACGTCCTCGGCACGTTCGTGCGAGACACGTACGGCGATTTTCGCTTGGTACTCAGCGCCGACATTGTTGTCCAGTCGATACAAGCCGTCGCGACGATTTACGACTTTGATTTTGAACACCGAGAACAGTTGCTGGGCGAACTTTCACGGCTGGTGCACTTACGTGGTGGCGTATTCGTACGTCCAGAATCTGGTATTCAGTTTCCGAGCACCATGGACGCCGGCGCTCGGGCCACTCTCGAGTGCGCGGCCGCTCAAGCATTGGGGCATCCGCGAACCGTCATCGTCGTCACCGAGAATGAAAAATCTCTGCGTGGAGGAAACTGGCGACCAGCGGGTATCGCGTGGCACCGCGAATCGCACGTGCAGATACTGTCACCTCACGAGTTCAACGCTTTCGTCGAAGAGGTCCGTCGCCGACGGCGCCCCTAGGCGCGAGCGTCGCCGTTCGTCACGAATGAGCGATACTTCGTACGCGACGCAGGACATCGTTCGCGAGCCTCTCAGTTGAGCTCTTGACCGCGAGGTTCTCGACTCATGACGCGCTCGATGGGCAGGCGAAGGCTTCGCGCGGAGGGTTCGGGTGAGCGGTGTAGGCGAAGCACCATCACCATTGCTTCGCCATCGTCAAAGGCCCAGCAGGCGCGGAAACGCTCGGAGAGGCTGATTAGTTCCTCGACGCGGCGCTCGCCCCCGAGTTCTACGAGGTCGCGCTCGTCGTTGGCGTATAAAAACAGCGGCGAGGCCGGTTGGGCGCCGATGCCGTGCAGTTCGGCCTGAATCCAGAGTCGCTCGAGCGCGACGAGTCGCTCGAGCGCGACGCCCCCGCGCACGAACCACTTGGGGTCGGGGCGCGGCACGGTGACGACCGCCAGGGCCGCACTCATCGACAGCGCCGCTTGCGTGCGCAGACCGAGCGCGTGACCGCCGCGGGTCTCGGCGAGGGCGGCCATGACGTCGTCGCGACCCAAGAGATCAAGGGCCGCGTACCCAAAGGCGTCCATTTCGAGGGTGCGCACGTCGAGTCCCTCTTCGATGGCGTCCTGGCCCGGCCAGCGCAGTTCGCCGGTCATCTCGCGGTGCAGTTGGGGAATCAAGAAGCGCAGGCGGTCCGCTTCGCCAACGAGCGCCGCCACGTTGGCGAGTTCGGCGCGATCGGTAATCAGGTGCAACTTGGCGCCCTCGCGCTCGACGCCGCGTCGAAGCTCGGCGAAGAGCTCGTCGTCGACGGGACCCGAGGGCTGGACGCGGCGATTGGTCGAACGCTGATACATCGCCTCTCGAAGCGGCACCAGGTCCACTTCGCGCTGATCGCCCAGTTGCATCGTCGCGACGTGGCGTGACAAGAGCCCCTCGGGAAAGAGCGACACGGGACCGAGTCGGGCGAGCGCGGCCGCTTCGACGCGCGCGTTAAAGAGCGCGGCGCCAATGGCGACGTAACTGCCGCGGTACTGTACGTCCATCAAGGTCGTCTTCTCGCGTGAGAGATAAAGGCGCACCTCGTATTCGTTGGCTTCAAAGCGCCAGGGTTGCACGTTGCCCCCCGAGGGCGCGCGCCGCGCGGCGTCGGCGATGCGCACGACCGGGTCGCCCCCCGAAAGGGGCGGATCGTCGGGCACGGGCGTCGCCAAGTACTCGAGCTTGTTCTCGATCGCTACCGGCGCGAGGTCGGCCAAGATCTCCTCGACGTCAAAGCGCACACGTCCCGAGTTGAGCTCGCGGCCCAAGCCAAACTGGCGCACCGCCGAGGCGACGGTCGCCGCGCCGAGGGTCACTTCGCTCGCGAGTTGGGGCCAGGCGGTCAGGGTCTGGCCCAGTTCGAACATGGACGCGCCGGCGCGCGCCGAGACGTCACCGGCCCCCAGGATCCGCAGCGCAATGGGACTCTTTTGCTGGGTCGTCAAGTTGGAGAGCTGTTCGTAGGAGAGCTCGCCCAAGAGTCCGTGAAAGAGTGGGCGCTCGGGCTCGAGATCGAAGCGTTCGACGTCGAGCACGCCGCGGTCGCTCGTCTCCATCACGACGGGCAGCTGGCGCCGACGCGCGCCTTCGCGCACCAAGACCTTCATGTCCAGTGAGTCACACTCTTCAATCACGAGGTCGAGGTCGTCGAGAAAGTGATCGAGGTTGTCGAGGGTCACGCCCTCTTGAAAGGCGACGACGGTGACGTAGGGGTCAATCTCGGCGATGCGTCGCGCGGCGACGACGGCCTTATTGACGCCGAGGTCCAGCACGCTCGCGGGTAGTCGGTTGAGGTTCGACAGTTCCACGTCGTCGAAGTCCGCGACGCGAATCTCGCCGGCGAGTCCCTCCATGGCGAGCACGTGGGCGACCGAGTGGCCCGCACTCATCCCCACGACGCCAATGCGCAGCGTGCGCAGGCGCGCCTGTTCGTCCTTCGTGAGTTTGTTGCGGTTTCGATCAAGGCGCAGACGCGCGTAGGGGCGCGGCGCGAGCACGCGCACCATGGCGCGGCGCCACGGGAAGTAGGCCCAGCGCGGCGACTCGCGCAGCATCGCTGCATCGGGCGCGGGCAGGAGTTGGCTGAGTTGGCGTTGCTGCTCGTCCACGCGGTCCACGATCTGCAGGGCGTCATCTTCACGCAGGGCGCGCACGATCTCACGATGCGCGCGTCGCTCGACGTCCAAGATCACCGGGCGCCACGACTGGGTGCGCACCGAGGTGAGCTCTTCGATGCTGCCTTCGCGCAGCGGCCCTCTCGCGAGTTGTTCGGCTTCGACGCGCATGGCCTGTTGGTGCTTGGGCGAGCTGAGCTCGTAGGTCTGCGAACGACGCCACGACACGGCGATCGTTTTAAAGCGCTCGTCGGGGAAGGGCACCGACTCGGTACCGACCTGCTGGGAGCCGGCCGACGCACCGACGCGAAAGAGGCGTTCGGCGGCCGTGGCGATGGCGAGTTCGGCCCCGAGCCAGTTCATCGCGTGGGTCGTCGAGCGCGACAGCGTGAGCACGGTGCGGTGACCCGCGGCGCTCTTGGACCAGGCGCCCTTGACCTCAATGACGCCGTTGGCGATCTCAGAGTCAATCAGTTTGGCGATCTCGCCAATCTCCGAGGAACTCGCCATCTCTTCGATGATCGCGGCTTCGTAACTTCCTTCTAGGGGCCCGTGAAAGCGCACGCCCGCGACGGGCTCGCCTTCGGGACTGAATCCGAGTAAGAAGAGCGAAACGTTACGTCCGTCTTCGAGTTCGCGTCGACGCATGGTGCCTTCGACGCCTCGACTGCGGTACTTACCTTCACCCTCTTCGAGGTAGATCTGCCAGAGGTCGGGCCGTTCGAGTGGGTGGTGTCCCTCAAAACGAATGCCGGAGGGGTCGACAAAACTTGAGCCGTAACGATAACGTCGCCCCGCGGCTTTGCCTGACAAAAGCGCTCCTCCTCCAGAGCTCGGGTGCGAGCGCCACTACTCAGGTGGGCGTCGTCGAGAAAACTTTAGTTTGCGGGCTGGAATTTATCGGTCTTTTGAACGTTAGAAGAATGCGCACCGTAAGAATGCAGCGCATTTTATTGACATCACACTTCACCCATCGGCGCGGAACACTCGTCGCCAGTAGCACCCGCGACCCGATTCAACGAGGGCGACGGACGTGCGTTGACGGTGATCACCGGCGAAGGAACGAGGTCGACTGACGTCGCTAAAGTCGATGGGTCCGAGAGTGAACGAGTACGCCTGCGTTGCTCCCACCGACGTCTCCGTGGATGACCCTCTCGATCGCCTCGGTTGGTCACGCGTTCGATAAGCGTCCATAAGGGTTCGTCGAGTTGAGCCAATTCGAGTTCCCCTCGGGGACAACGTTGCTCAATGTTCGAAGATTGAAGGGGCAGCGATCCTTGGATCGATTGGCTTAAGGTGATTGAAATGAAGTCGCGACGCGCACCGATAGCGCTTCCCTTAGCTCTCGTGATCAGCGCCGCAACCTCCCTGGTGGCTACTGGCGCAGACGCTGGTCAGTTAGCCCCCCAGACCATCAGCTTCACCTCAAAGACCTTTAATCCTGGCGCGGGCGCGGAGTACATTCCAATCGCCACCGGTGGTGCTTCAGGCAATCCCGTGGTCTTCTCCATTGACCCCTCCACATCGGCAAACTGCTCGCTCAGTCCGGTAACGGGATTGGTCACCTTCAATATTCCGCCCGGCCAGTCGTGCATCATTGACGCCAATCAAGCGGGAAATGCGACCTACGCCGCGGCGCTCCAAGTCCAACAGATCTTCACGGCTCCGCTGCTTCCTCAACTCGTATGGATCAATACCCACGTGCCCACCTTGCGGATTGGAATGACCTACCAGTTCACTGCGTATGACAAAGGTGGTGGGGACGGGTCTGGAAATCCCATCGTTTTTAAACGGGACCCGTCATCGACGTCGGGATGCGTCGTGGCGTCGAGTGGGCTGACAATCTTCAGGGCACCCGGTGGTTATTGCGCAATCGACGCGAGTCAGGCGGGTGGCGGTGAGTACGCCGCGTCAGGCCTCGCAGGCTGGTCCTTTGTGGTCCGACCCGCCTTAGACACCGTGAACGCGGTGGGTTCGGCAACGATGAAAGTGGTCACGCTGTTCTACGGCACTTCACTAGCCTTACAGACGAAATTGAAGTCGCAATTGAGTGCGCTCGCCCACGCGATACAACGGGAAAATCTGAAATCGGTCACCATCAATAGCTACGTCAACCTGAGCGGGGCGACTCGTACGGATCAAATACTGAGCACCCGGCTCGCCACGAGCGCCGCATCGTTCCTCAAGCGACGTCTTTCCATCTTGAAGGTAACGGGCGTGGCGTTCGCCGTCTCGGGTCGCGGGGCGACTTCGTTTGTCGTCACTCCCTCAACGTCATTGGAGAACCGTCGGACGGAAATCATCGCGACCAAGTAAGGGTCCGCGTTGGCACTCCCGGCGGCTCTCACGGGCGTCACCTCAGTCGCGAGACGTGAACGACGTGACGAAACGCCTCGCGCGTACCTTGGACGTGTTCACCGTGACGAACATCAGTCCTCGTTGGATGAGCCAGTGAGCGAAGGACCACGTCGAGGTCTGATTAGTGGCTGGCCGCGCGCGACTCGTTTTCGTCACGGTGAATGGTCGTTAGCTCGGCACTTCTCGTGAGGGCAAGTCGGCCCAGAGCACGAGTGCGTCTTCGCCCGTTCGCTCGTAGTAGTTGCGCCGTACCCCCACCGGTTGAAAGCCGAAGCGAAAGTAGAGCGCCTGCGCGCGCGCGTTGGACGCCGCCACCTCCAACGTCGCGCGCGTCGCTCCGCGCAGGCGCGCGGCGTCGAGTCCCTCGTGCAACAGTGAGGTCGCCACCCCTCGACCTTCGTGACCCGGCAACGTGCCGAGCGTATTGACGTGGACGTCTTCGAGGATGAACATCAGTCCCAAGTAGCCCACGATGACGTCGTGCTCGACGGCGACGCTATAGCGGCGCGTCTCCGTGTTCTCGATCTCGTCGAGCAACATCGTGCGCGTCCAGGGTTCGGGGAACTGGGCGACTTCGAGCTTTAACAACTCGTTCACGTCGCGGCGTTCCGCGGCACGGATTTTCCAAGTCGTCGTCACGAGCGCTCGCGCGTCGAGAAGTTGACGACCGCGTCGGGTTCTCGTAAGTACAGCGGCGTCACCGTCGCCACGACGTCGCGCGTCGCGCCGAGACGCAGGGCCTCGAGGACCGGCGGCACCGTCAACTCCCCCGCGACCTGGGAGGCGAGTGGCGCCAAGACGTCCGCGTAGCGCGCGAGGCCGTCACCGCCCAAGGTCACCGCAGCGGCGCCCTCGCGCCACGTCGCGAGCAGCTCCGCGGGGGTCGTGACGACGGGCGCGTTCAGGGCGCGCACGTCTCGGTCGAGACGAAAACGCTGGACGAAGAGTTCGCCGCGGCGAGCGTCAACGACGGCGACGAACTCTCCGGCGACCCCGTCACGTCGCGCCCCGTAGGCGAGCAGCTCGAGTGAGCTGAGCTCAACGAGCGACGCGCCCACGCCCTGGGCGAAGGCGATGGCCGTCGCGACGCCCACGCGAAGTCCCGTGAAGAGTCCCGGTCCGTGGTCCACGACGACGCGCTCAATGGCGTGGGGCGCCAGCTTCGCCTGGCGAAGCAGATCGGCGATGGTAGGCACCAGCACTTCGTTGTGGTGGCGTTCGCCGGCGATCACTCGCGTCAGTTCCCGTCCCGTCGTCGTGGCGACGCCCACCGCGCACGCCGACGTCGCCGTCTCGATGGCCAGTACGTTCATCGCGCCCACGCGTCGAGCGCTTTCGTGCGCGAGGTCGCGAGCGCGCCGCCGACCTCGAGGGTGCGACCCTCGTCGTCGTCACTGGTGAAGGTGACCGTGAAGACGTCACGACCAAAGAGTGAGGCGGCGAGCTCGCCCCACTCGACGAGCGCGACGCCCGCTTCTTCGACGAGTTCACCCAGGGCGAGGTCGAGCACTTCGCCGAGACTGGTCACGCGGTACACGTCGCAGTGGTGCAACGTCGTGACGCCTTGTGCGTTGTGGCACCGGTGTTGGCGAACCATCGTGAACGTGGGACTCGTCACGCGCTCGATCACCCCGAGACCGCGCGCGACGCCCTTGGTGAAGGTCGTCTTGCCGGCGCCGAGCGTGCCCGTTAACAGCACGACGTCGCCGCTGCGTAAGAGCGTCGCGAAGGCCTCACCGGCGGCGACCGTGGCGTCGGCGTCGTGGCAGTAGCGGCGCCAACTCACGACGTCTCTCGAAGTTCGCGCAGTCGTTGAAGATCCTCGCGCATCATCTCGACCACGCTAGGCCCCCCGCGCAGGGCGGCCGCCGGATGAAAGGTGACCAGTCCACGCGCGACGCCCGTCGCAAAGACGCGACCTCGCACACTGGCGAGCGAGCCGCGGTAGCCAAAGAGCGCGCGTCCCGCCGTATTGCCGACGCCCAGCACGAGCGCGCGCGAAAAGAGCGCCAGTTGCTCCTCGAGCCAGGGACGACAGGTCGCAATCTCCACGGCCGTGGGCGTGCGATTCGCGGGGGGGCGACACTTAACGACGTTGGTGATGAAGTAGTCCTCGCGTTCGAGGTGCAATTCATCCACGATGAGTCGGGTCAAGAGTTGACCGCTTCGCCCGACGAAGGGCTCGCCGCCCTCGTCTTCGCTACGTCCGGGCGCCTCGCCCACGACCACGAGCGTCGCACGCGCGGGACCAGAGCCGACGACCACGCGTTGGCGCGTCGTCGAGAGTTGACAGCGCGTGCAGTGGGGGAGATCGGAGAGATCGAGCACGTCAGTCCACGAGGACGCGCGGCACCCGAGCTCCAATGCCGCAGAGAATCTCCCAGGTGATGGTCTGGGCCCGCTCGGCCCACTCGTCGGCGGTGATCGTCTCGTCGCCTTGAGGGCCGAGCAAGACCACGTCGTCACCGACACCTACCTCGTCGTCGCCACAGTCGATCAGGAGCTGATCCATGGTGACGGTGCCCGCGAGGGGGTAGCGCCGCGAGCCAATGAGTACTTCGGCGCCCGCGCCGAAGAGCCGGCGCGGGTAGCCGTCGGCGTAGCCAAAGGGTACGGTCGCGATCCACGCGTCGCGCTCGAGGGGGCGCTGACGGCCATAACTCGGACGCTCCCCCGCGCGCACGCGGCGCACCGCGACGACTTGGGCGCGCAGCGTGAGGGCGGGGCGCAGTTGCACGTGACGCGCGTCGAGCGCGCCGACGAGCCACGCGTTGGGCAGATAGCCATAGAGCGCCAGTCCCACGCGCACCATCGAGCGCCTCGCCTCGGGGTAGCCGAGGGCGCCCGCGCTGTTGGCGGTGTGCAGCACGCGCGGGTGCACGCCGCGTGCGGCGAGGGCGGCGAGGGCCTCGTCAAAACGCTCGATCTGGGCGCGGGTAAAGGAGCGGTCGCTCGCGCTCGATCCGTCGGCGACACTGAAGTGGGTATAGAGACCCTCAAAGTCCAGCTCGGGCGCGCCGAGCAGCACGTCCACCACCTCATCGAGGCCCTCGGGCGCGACGCCCATACGGTGCATGCCGGTGTCGAGCTTGACGTGCACGCGATGTCGTCCGCCCAGTTGCTTCGCCGACGCGGCCGCCGCCCGGGCGCCCGCGAGTGAGCCAATGGTCAAGGTCAACGAGTGACTCAGCGCGTCGGCGACGGTGTCGGCGGGAATCTCCGCCAAGAGCAAGATGGGGGCGCTGATGCCGGCGTTTCGTAGTTCGATGCCCTCGTCGACGATGGCGACCGCGAGTGAATCGGCCCCGCCTTGCAAGGCCGCCTTCGCCGCTAAGAGCGCCCCGTGCCCGTAGCCGTTGGCCTTGACGACCGCACAGAACTGCGTGGCGCCGAGTACGTCCCTCAACGCCGCGACGTTGTGGGCAATCGCGCTCGCCGAGATCTCGGCCCACGCGGGACGGCGAACGCCCTCAACGGGCATCGCGCGCTTCAGAGGTCGCGACCACGATCGCCGCGGCCGAAATATCGGTGTGGGTGAGCGAGATCTCGAAGGTCGACAGGCCCAAACTGTTCGCGAGTTCGGCGGCCCGACCCGTCAAGTGCAGGCACGGCGCGCCGCTCGGCAGTTTTCGCACCTCGATGTCGTGCCAGGCCGCGCCCCCGAGACCGACCTTCAAGGTCTTCAAGGTCGCCTCCTTCGCGGCGAAGCGCGCGGCGAGGCGTTCGGGCTTTAGTTTGGTGTCGCGGCGCTCGCGTTCGGTAAAGAGACGCTCGACGATGCGGGGTCGACGCGCCATGACTTCACTGAAGCGCACCACGTCACAGACGTCAATACCCACCGACAGCGCCACTACTCCACCGTGACGGTCTTAGCTAAGTTGCGCGGACGGTCCACGTTCTTACCGAGTCCGCGCGCCATGGCGTAGGCGAAGAGTTGTAAGGGGACGATGTCAATCATCGGGGTAAACATCGGCTCGGTGACCGGCACGCGCAAGACGTAGTCGGCGACCGCCTCAATCTTTTCGTCGTCGTCGGTCGCAACCGCCACCACGGTCGCGCCGCGAGCCTTCACTTCGGCCAAGTTCGACAAGAGCTTCTCGTGCATCGCCGGATCGGTCGCGACCGCGACCACGACGACGCCGGGCTCAATGAGCGCGAGCGGTCCGTGCTTTAACTCGCCCGCCGGATAGCCCTCGGCGTGCAGGTACGAGAGCTCTTTCAGCTTCAGCGCCCCCTCGAGGGCCGTGGGAAAACCCACGTGACGACCGAGGAAGAAGAAGTCGCGCGCGCCGAGGAGCTGCTTGGCGACGTCGTCGACGTCGGCGCCGCGCGCTAAGACCTGGGCGACTTGGGCGCTGACGTGACTGAGCCCCAAGAATAAGGCGTCGACGTCACTCGGACTGAGGGTCTGACGAAGTTGGGCCAGTCGCAGCGCCAAGAGCTCGAGGGCCGCGACCTGGGCGACGAAGGCCTTGGTCGAGGCGACCGACACCTCGAGTCCGGCGCGGGTGTAGATCACGGCGTCGGACTCGCGCGCGAGCGACGAGTCCACGATGTTCGAGATCGCCACCACCCGCGCGCCACGACGGCGCGCCTCGCGAGCGGCCTGGATCGTGTCAATCGTCTCGCCGCTTTGGGAAACCCCAATAACGAGCGTGCCCACTTCGACGATCGGGTCGCGGTAGCGGTACTCGCTCGCGATATCAACGTCCACGCCCAGTCGCGCCCAACGCTCAATGGCGTACTTCGCCACCAGGGCCGCGTGGTGCGAAGTGCCCGCCGCGACCAGCACGACGCGCTTGACGTCGCGCAGCTCGTCGTCACTGACGCGCAGTTCGTCAAAGGTAATGGTGCCGTCCTTACGTCGGCGGTCGAGCAACGTCGCGCGAATGGCGTCGGGTTGCTCGGCGATCTCTTTGCTCATGAAGTCGTCGAAACCGCCCTTTTCGGCGGTCTCGAGGTCCCAGTCAATCGTCAGTTGCTTCAAGCGAACCGGCGCGCCCTCGAGGTCAATCGCGCGAAAGCCCTCGGGGCCCATGCGCACGATCTCGTCGTCGTTCACCGCGTAAAAGGCCGTCGCGCGATCAAGAATCGCCGGGATGTCACTGGCGAGGTAGGTCACCCCCGGCGCGGTACCCACCACCAACGGAGAGATGCGCCGCGCGGCGACGATGACGTCGGGTTCGGTCGCGTCCATCGCCGCGACCGCGAAGGCGCCTCGCACCGTGAGCAGCGACACGCGCACCGCCTCCATTAACTCAGCGCCCCCGCCGCGCGCCTCTTCGACGAGGTGGGCGAGTACCTCGGAGTCGGTGCGCGAGGAAAAGAGGTGGCCGCGCGCTTCGAGTTCGGCGCGAATCTCGGCGTGGTTCTCAATGATGCCGTTGTGAATAATGGCGACGTGGCCCGAACAGTCAAGGTGGGGGTGGGCGTTGACGGCTTCGGGCGCACCGTGGGTCGCCCAACGCGTGTGGCCAATGCCCGAGGTGAAGCCCCGGGGGGCCTTTTTGCACTCTTCTTTCAGCGCACTCACCGATTCGGTGCCTTCGGCGGTACGCGCTCGCCAGGTCTGGCCCTGGCGCACGAGGGCGACGCCCGCCGAGTCGTAACCCCGGTACTCCAGGCGCGTCAGGCCCTCCAACAGGGTGTCGAGCGTGTCAGAGGATCCAACGACCCCAATGATGCCGCACATGGTGGAAGTCTACTCGGCGGTCCCTTTTCCTTCTCTGGCCTAGAGCAGCGTGAAGCGAGCGCGCAGCGAATCGAGAAAACGCTCGACAAAGTCCGCCCTCGTCGCTTCGACCATGATCCGCACCACCGGTTCGGTGCCCGAGGGTCGAATCAGAAGACGCACGTCGTGATCGTTGAGGGCGTAGTGAACACGCCACGTCTCAAAGTTCGTTCGCACGGCCTCTTCTTCGAAGTGTTCACGCGCGACGTTCACCAGGGCTTGGGGCACGCGCGTCCACGCGCGACGCGCGCGCTCGGCGAGGTCACCGTGGCGAAGGAGGTAGTCGCACAACAACAGACCCGTCAAGAGTCCGTCGCCGGTCGCGGCGAAGTCACGAAAAATAAGGTGCCCCGACTGCTCGCCGCCGAGGAGCCACCCGCGCTCTTCGAGCGCCACCAGCACGTTGCGGTCCCCGACGTCGGTCTCGACCACGGCGACGCCGAGCGTTTCGAAGGCGCGCAGTACGCCGAGATTGCTCATCGACGTGAGGGCCACTCCCCCGCCGAGCGTGCCGTGCGCGAGTCGATCGCTCGCGAACAGCACCATGAGGTCGTCACCGTTGCGTACGTGGCCCTCGGCGTCGACGGCGATCAAGCGATCGGCGTCGCCGTCAAAGGCCAGTCCGACGTTGGCGCCGTGTTCCTTGACGGCGGCGATCAGTTGGGTCACGTCGGTGGAACCCGCGTTGAGGTTGATATTCGTGCCGTTGGGTGCGGCGTGCAAGACCGTGAGCGTCGCGCCCGTCGCCAAAAAGAGTTCGGGCGCGACGTGCGACGCGGCGCCGTTCGCGCAGTCAATCACGACGCGCAGCGCGGAGAGATCCGCGGGCACGAGTTCGCGCAGACGCGCGCGGTACTGGGCTTCGGCCGCGTCGTCGATCGCGGGCAACGTGAAGTGCAGCGTCGTGGGTTCGGGCGCGAGGGCGAGGGCCGCTTCGAGTTCGAGTTCGCGCGAGCGATCGAGTTTCGAGCCCCCGAGTCCAAGGACCTTCAAGCCGTTGTCGTAGTAGGGGTTGTGCGACGCCGAGACGACGACGCCCGCCCCCCGGCGCGACTGGGCCACGAAGGCCACGCCGGGCGTCGTAAAAAAGCCCAGGTGCACGCCCTCGGCCCCGCCCTCGCGCAGTCCCGCGAGCACCGCCCCCGCGAGGGCCGGTGAACTTTCACGGGTGTCGTAGCCGACGTAGGTCGTCGAGGCGAGCACGCGCGCGACGGCCCAACCGAGTTGGTAGGCGATCGTGAGGGTGACTTCGTCGCCGAAACGTCCGCGAATGCCGTCCGTACCAAAGCGCACGGGCACGGGTATTAACGCTTCGAGTACTGAGGCGCCTTACGAGCCTTCTTGAGGCCGTACTTCTTCGTTTCCTTCTTGCGCGAGTCACGCGTCAAGAGGCCGGCCTTCTTCAGGGCCGGACGAACGGTCTCGTCAATTTCCAAGAGCGAACGCGAGATACCGAGGCGAAGCGCCCCCGCTTGACCGGCGACGCCGCCGCCTTCGATCGTGACGTCAATGTCGTAGGTCTGCTGGGCGTCGAGCAAGCGAAGCGGCTCCATCACCATCTGGCGGTGCGTCGCCGAGGTGAAGTAGTTGTCAAAGGCGCGCGAGTTGATCGTGATGGTGCCAGTACCCGGGCGCAGACGTACGCGCGCGACGGCCTCTTTGCGACGACCAGTGGTTTGAGTTAGCGGGGAAGTCACGGTGCTCCTTAAGCGCGGCGAATGGCCGAGGTGTCGTAGGGCTGGGGCGCCTGGGCGGCGTGGGGGTGTTCGCTACCGGCGTAGACGAAGAGCTTGTCCATCTGGGCGCGACCCAAGCGATTGCGCGGGACCATGCCCTTGATGGCGTCAAAGACCAACTTCGCCGGGTCTTCGTCCATCAACTTCTGCCACGAGGTCGAGCGCAGTCCGCCCGGATAGCCCGAGTGGCGGTACTGGAAGTTCTGCGCGGCCTTGTTGGCGGTCACGACAATCTTGTCGGCGTTCACGATCACGATGTAGTCACCGGTGTCGACGTGGGGTGCGAAATAGGGGCGGTGCTTACCGCGCAGCAGCGACGCGGCGACCGTCGCGAGACGACCGAGAATGAGCCCATCGGCGTCGATGAGGTGCCACTCGCGGGTGATCTCGTTGACCTTGGGTGAATAGGTGCGCACAACTCTTCCTTCAGCGAAAACTTTCGAGGCCCCACGGGCTCGAAGGGACTCTCCATCTTAGGAAAAAAATGGCCTCGGGGGCAAATTTTGGCCACAATCGTCCCCACAGACACCGTTTGGGGCGTCCAAACCGCGCCGCGCCTACCAGATCGTGACGCGTTCGGCGGGATCGAGCCACATCTTGTCCCCCTCGCTCACCCCAAAGGCTTCGTAGAAGGCGTCGAGATTGCGCGCGATCTGATTGCAGCGAAACTCACTGGGTGAGTGCGGGTCGACGGTCAAGAGGAACTCGACGTCCTCGTCGCGGTTCTTGCCCTGCCAGGCGAGCGCCCAGGCGAAAAAGAAGCGCTGGGCGCCGGTGAAGCCGTCAATGATCGGTGGCTCGGCACCGTTGAGCGAGAGCAGGTAGGCCTTCCACGCGATTCCCGCGCCACCGAGATCGCCAATATTCTCGCCCAGGGTAAAAGCACCGTTCACGTGCAGGTTGGGCTGTTGGCGCGGCGAGAGCGCGTCGTACTGGGCGATGAGTTTGTTGGTGCGCTCGACGAAGGCCGCGCGGTCCTCTGCGGTCCACCAGTCGCGGCGCAGTCCGGTGCCGTCAGACTTCGAGCCCTGGTCGTCGAAGCCGTGACCGATCTCGTGACCAATGACCGCGCCAATGGCGCCAAAGTTCTCGGCGGCGTCGCGGTCCTCACCGAAAAAGGGCGGTTGGAGAATCGCCGCGGGAAAGGTGATGTCGTTATAGGTCGCGTAGTAAAAGGCGTTCACGGTTTGCGGGGTCGTCAACCACTCGGTGCGGTCAACTGGCTCGTCGATCTTTTTGAGCTCTCGCGCGAGTTCAAAGGCGTTCGCGCGCGCAATGTTGCCCATGAGATCGTCGGGGGCAATCTCGAGTTGACTGAAGTCTCGCCACGTGTCGGGGTAACCGATTTTCGGAGTGAACAGCGCCAACTTTTCGAGCGCGCGTTCGCGCGTCGCGGCACTCATCCACTCGAGCTCTCGAAT
>NCBD01000239.1 GCA_002255315.1 Actinobacteria bacterium 21-64-8
GCCGTTCGATGGCCGCGAGGGCCGGACGTGTTCGGCATATCCGAAATGCGGATATGCCTGAGGGAAAACATCCGCTCCCTCAGGACTCAACAGCGTGCCTACGCGATCGGCGTCGTCAACGAGACTTTCCGGCAACCCAGGGGCTGCTGTACTGACTCGCCGGCGCTCGCATCCTGCGAACTGGTTAGTGTTCCACCCTTGAGCTCTACTGCGTTCTTGGCACAGCCGTTCGACTGTGCATCCGCCAGTAGGCCTGGACGGTCCCTAAGGACCGCCAGATGCTCCTTAGAAAGGAGGTGATCCAGCCGCACCTTCCGGTACGGCTACCTTGTTACGACTTCGTCCCAATCGCCGATCCCACCTTCGACGGCTCCCTCCACAAGGGTTGGGCCACCGGCTTCGGGTGTTACCGACTTTCGTGACGTGACGGGCGGTGTGTACAAGGCCCGGGAACGTATTCACCGCAGCGTTGCTGATCTGCGATTACTAGCGACTCCGACTTCATGGGGTCGAGTTGCAGACCCCAATCCGAACTGAGACCGGCTTTTTGGGATTCGCTCCACCTTGCGGTATCGCAGCCCTTTGTACCAGCCATTGTAGCATGCGTGCAGCCCAAGACATAAGGGGCATGATGATTTGACGTCATCCCCACCTTCCTCCGAGTTGACCCCGGCAGTCTCCTGTGAGTCCCCAACTAAATGCTGGCAACACAGAACGAGGGTTGCGCTCGTTGCGGGACTTAACCCAACATCTCACGACACGAGCTGACGACAACCATGCACCACCTGTACAGAGCCCTTGCGGACCCGATATTTCTACCGGATTTCTCTGTATGTCAAGCCTTGGTAAGGTTCTTCGCGTTGCGTCGAATTAAGCCGCATGCTCCGCTGCTTGTGCGGGGCCCCGTCAATTCCTTTGAGTTTTAATCTTGCGATCGTACTCCCCAGGCGGGGCACTTAATGCGTTAGCTGCGTCGCAGAAACCGTGGAAGGTTCCCACAACTAGTGCCCACCGTTTACGGCGTGGACTACCAGGGTATCTAATCCTGTTCGCTCCCCACGCTTTCGCTCCTCAGTGTCAGTAATGGCCCAGAGACCTGCCTTCGCCATTGGTGTTCCTCCTGATATCTGCGCATTCCACC
>NCBD01000126.1 GCA_002255315.1 Actinobacteria bacterium 21-64-8
TCAACTTCGTATCGCAAAAGACACCCTCTTGACGTCGTTGAAGCGCGCCAAACTGCTTGCGAAGGATTCCACGTCATCGGTGCGGTTAACCATGCGCGAGCGTGGTGTGGACATACGCACACAAAGTCACGACGCGGGCGACGTCGAGGACAACGTCGATGCCGACTACGTCGGCGAAGAAATTACTATCGCATTCAACCCCAATTTTCTAATTGACGGTATCGAAGCGGTACCGGGTGACGAAATCGTTCTCGAGATGTCAGATTCAGTTCGACCCGCCATGGTTCACGGTGTTGAGGATTTGCGATTTCGCTACCTTCTAATGCCGGTTCGTGTGCAGTAATTCGGGTCACGCGTGGGTCTGCACGAGTTGCGACTCCGGGAGTTTCGCCTCTTCGATGAGTTGACGATTAACCCAAATCCCGCGGCCGTCACGGTCTTTCTCTCGGCGAACGGAACTGGCAAAACCTCAGTTCTCGAAGCAGTTTCGACGCTGGCGACGGCGAGTTCGTTTCGCACCTCAAGTGGTGCCGACCTCATCCGAACGGGAGCCAACGTCGCCGAGGTACACGGAGTGTTGACGCACCAGGAGCGACGGATTCAAATCGACCTCACCCTGACGAGAAACACCAGAAACGTGACAAAACAGATGTTGCTCAACGGACAACGCCCTTCATCGCGTGCTGATTTAGGTGCGGTACTTCCACTCACCATATTTACACCGGAGGGCATTGACGTTGTCCGCGGTGGTCCAGAGCACCGGAGGACGTTCCTAACTACCTTGTTGACTGACGTCGAACACGCGGCGGGCGAAGTAGTGGAACGCCACGCGCGAGTGCTCGCTCAACGAAACGCACTGTTACGTTCCTACGAGGGTCGCACGCCGCCAGCGAGCCAGCGAGCCGACCTTGATGTGTGGACGGCGGAACTCGCAAACGTGTCTACCGAACTTTTGACGTGGCGTCGAAAAACACTCGACGGTCTCGCTCCTCTCGCCAGTCAGATTTACCAAGAGCTCGCCGAGACTCCCACTCGACTGGAGATGAGCTACGAGCCGTCGTGGGAGGGCGAGTTGTTGCACGCCCTCGAACGTGCACTCGCCGACGATGTCTACCGAGGATTCACCTCACTGGGTCCTCATCGCGATGACGTTCGTCTCGTGCTCCAGGGGCGAGACGCGCGGCGTCAGGCCTCTCAAGGAGAACAGCGCTCCGTCGCGCTGGCGCTGCGACTTGGGGGACACCGCTTGGTCCAGCAATGGCGAGGGGTTGATCCATTACTCCTGCTCGACGATGTTTTTAGTGAGCTGGATCCACGGCGAAGTGATCGATTACTGGGACTGCTGCCCGCCGGTCAAGCACTGGTGACCACGGCTTCACCCGTTCCTCACGCGCTTAACACCGCGGCCGTCATTGATCTTTCTCGTCGACCATGAAGCCGCCCCGTCGCGAACCCACGGCGCTGCGCGAACTGCTGGACATACTGGCGGGGCGTATTCAACGAGTGGATCTGCGACTGATCGATGAGTTGCGCGATCGGTGGCGTCGAGAGGCTGACCCCGTCCTCGCGCAGCGATGCCGACTCGAACATATCGACCGTGGGGTACTCGTAATCAGCGTTCCCTCGGGCGCTTTCGCAGAGCGCGTGCGAGAAGAAACACCCGCGATACTGGCCATCTTTTCGTACCTGGGACCACGCGCACCCACGGCGCTGCGTACCGTGCAAAAAGAGTTGTAAAAAGGCTTGAAATCAGGCACTTTAGAGTGCCGCACCGGACGGTTTGTGACAGCGCAGCGAGTAGAATGAATCAGTCAAACTTTGACGTTTCAGGCGAATTCTCTCGCCAAAAATCTGTATCGAAAGGACCCCTTCGGTGGCCGAAAAAAGCAAAGGGGCGGCGAGTTACGGCGCCAGTGACATCACCGTTCTTGAGGGCCTCGAACCGGTTCGTGTTCGCCCCGGTATGTACATTGGCTCGACGGGCCCCGCGGGGCTGCACCACCTGGTGTGGGAGGTGGTCGATAATGCCGTTGACGAGGCAATGCAGGGCTTTTGCACCCGCATTGACGTCACCATCTTGCCCAACGGCAGTTGTCGCGTCATGGACGACGGCCGCGGCATCCCGACCGAAGACCACCCCCAATACCCCGGGAAAAGTGCGGCCGAAATTGTCCTGACCGTGTTGCACGCCGGCGGAAAGTTCGGTGGCAGTGGCTACAAGGTCTCGGGTGGCCTGCACGGCGTGGGGGTGTCCGTCGTGAACGCGCTCTCAAAAGAGCTCGTACTAGAAATCGACCGCAACGGTGATCACTATCAGATGACGTTTCGTGACGGAGGAAAGCCCGAACAGTCACTACGTGTTACGGGCTCGGCGCCGAAGGATCGCACCGGTACAACGGTCACCTTTACGCCCGACCCGACGATTTTTGAAGACGTCGATTTTCGCGCGCAGACGATTCTCGAACGTCTCCAGATCATGGCCTTTTTAAATCGAGGTCTTGAGATTCGTTTCGTCGACGAGCGAGTGGGTCGCGAAGTTCGCGAGACCTACAAATACAACGGCGGCATTGTCGACTACGTACGTCACCTCAACAACTCCAAAGAGTCCCTTTTTCGAAAGGTCGGCTTTTACGAGCAGGCTGAGGACACGCAAGAAGTGGAAGTGGCGTTTCAGTGGAATACCGGTTACTACGAGAGCATTCACTCCTTCGCGAACGGTATTTCCACTATTGAAGGTGGAATGCACGAAGAGGGTTTTCGTAAGGCCATCACGAACGTGCTGAACCGCTACGCGCGTAAGCGCAATCTTTTGAAAGAAAAAGACGAGAATCTCGCGGGCGAAGATATTCGTGAGGGACTGACCGCCATCGTCTCGGTAAAACTCACGTCACCCCAATTTGAGGGCCAGACCAAGGGCAAGTTGGGCAACGTCTCTATCCGTTCGCTGGTGGAGCGAGCGACGAACGAGAAGTTGGCGGAGTGGCTCGAGGAGAACCCGCGTGAAGGTGGACAAATTGTGGCGAAGGCGATCCAAGCCCAGCGCGCCCGCATGGCCGCTCGTCAAGCGCGCGACCTCACCCGTCGCAAAAGCGCGCTGGACGGCGCGGGGCTGCCCGGCAAACTGGTCGACTGCTCCTCGAACGATCCGCGTGAATGCGAGCTTTTCATTGTCGAGGGCAACTCGGCCGGCGGTTCCGCCAAGGACGCGCGAAATCCAAAGTACCAAGCGATACTTCCCATTCGCGGCAAGATTTTGAACGTTGAGAAGGCCCGTAGCGACAAAATCTTGAAAAACACCGAGATCCAAGCACTCGTCTCGGCGATCGGCGCGGGCGTGGAGGCGGACTTTGATCTTTCGAAGATCCGCTACCACAAAATCATCTTGTTAGCCGACGCGGACGTCGACGGTAGTCACATTCGGACCTTGCTGCTGACGTTCTTTTTCCGTCAGATGACCGAAATGGTGAACGCTGGTCACGTTTACGTGGCCCAACCCCCGCTCTTTTCGACGCTCGTGGGTAAGGAGAAGGTCTACCTGCGCGACGACATGGCCAAGGCCGAGTTCCTCGGCCAGCATCCAGAACACAAAAATGATTTTCAGCGTCTAAAGGGACTGGGCGAGATG
>NCBD01000127.1 GCA_002255315.1 Actinobacteria bacterium 21-64-8
GCCACGGCGAGATTGCTAGCGTCGTGCCGTGTTTCTAAAGAGACTGTCCATGAAGGGCTTTAAGTCCTTCGCCGATAACACCGTCCTCGAGTTCGAGCCCGGCGTCACCGCGGTCGTCGGTCCAAACGGTTCGGGCAAGTCCAACGTCGTCGATGCGGTGACCTGGGTGCTCGGTGCTCAGAGCACGCGCGCGCTGCGTAGTGCGCGCATGGACGACGTAATTTTCATGGGCACGGCGCACCGCGCGGCGCTCGGTCGCGCCGAAGTGGCGCTCACGCTCGACAACTCCTCGAAGCGTCTGCCCATCGACGGCGCCGAAGTTACGATTTCGCGCACTCTCTTTCGCAACGGCGACTCTGAGTACGCCATTAACGGCACGACCTGTCGTCTCTTAGACGTCCAAGAACTACTCGGCGACTCGGGCGTGGGGCGCCAGCAACATATGATCATCGGCCAGGGTCAGTTGGACTCGATTCTCAACTCCAACCCCGAAAATCGTCGCGCGGTGATCGAAGAAGCGGCGGGCGTCTTAAAGCACCGCCGCCGAAAGGAGCGCGCCGAGCGTCGACTCGCCGCCACCCAGGAGAACCTCGAACGACTCGGCGATTTAGTGCGCGAAGTTCGCCGCCAAATGCGCCCGCTCGAACGCCAAGCGGCGTCGGCGCGAAGCTTCGCCGACGTCGAGAGCGAGCTGCGCGACGCGCGCCACGCGCTCTACGCCACTCGTCTGAGCGCCTTTGAGCAGCGCCGCGCCGTGCTCGAAGCTGAGCTCAGTGCGGCCAGTGAACGCGAACGTGCGCTGCGCCACGAGGTGCTGACCCTGGACGCTCAAGCGACGGCCGCGGCGGCGGAGATGTCGTCTCGTCGTGAAGAACTGTTGGCCTCGTCGCTCGGCAAGATGCAAGGACTCGCCGAACGCACGCGCGGCACGGCGTCGGTGATCAGCGAGCGGGTGCGCGCCTTACGCCAAGCCCTGGTCGCCTCGGCGGACGAGAACGTCATCGCCACACTCGAAGCGGACGCGGCTCGACTAAGTCAAGACCTTCTCGCGCTCGAGGCCGACGAACGCGCACTCGCGCCCCGGCGAGCAGCGCTCGAGGATGCGCGAACCCGTTTCGCCGAGGCCGAGGCGAGTTTCGAAGTTGACTTCGCGGGAGATCCCACGCTCGACGAAGCCCAACTCCACGGCGCTCGTCAGCGCCTCGTCCTGCTCGAACGGTCACTCGCGACGTCGCGCGATAATGAACGTCGAGCCCGCGAACGCTTGGCCAACGCTCACGAGCAACTTGAAGCCAGCACCCACGCTCGCCGTGCCAACGAGCACGACGCGGAGGTGACCAACGCTGAGCGCGAACTCGCCGAAGGCGTCCTGGAGCGTGCGCGTGAGGACTTGGCCCGCGACGAAGCGGCCCGTGAACTGGCCCACCTCGCCCTGGCCGAAGCCACCGACGTCGCCGCGCGCGCTCAGGCGCGCGCCGAAGCGTTGGCGCGCGCCCTCGATGAGCTCTCCGGGTCGGGTGGGCGAGCATTGCTCGGCGGACTCGACGGAGTGCTCGGTAGTTTTCTCGATCTCATCGACGTCGAGCCCGGCTGGGAAAAGGCCGTGGAGTCGGCCGCGGGCGCCTCCGTCGCGGCCACCGTGGTCAGCGGCCGCACGTCGGCGCGCGCGGCACTCGCGACGCTTCGCCGCGAGGGGGGCGTTGGACTGATTCTGCCGGTGGGCGAGGGGGCCGTCGCGGCCCAGCCCGCGCCCGCGGGTACGCGAGCGCTACGCGACGTGGTGCGCGCGCGCGCCGACGCACCCGCCCACGTGGACACCATGCTCGACGCGCTGTTCGCGCGCTGTTTCGTCGTGGTCGACTGGGAATCGGGCATTGAGAACGCCGGTGCGCACCGCGACCTGGTCTTTGTCACGACCGACGGCGATCGATTCGCCCCTTCGGGTTGGCGCGTCGCGTCGGGGCGAGCACTGGTCACCCGAGCGACCGTTGACGAAGCCCACGCCAGTGCCCAGCGCGCGGTTGAGGCGGTGGGGCCACTCGAACAGGCGCGACGAGACCTCGACGCCACCTGCACCCTCGCGCGCGACGCGGTGGAGCGTTCGACGAGTGCGCTCGCTGCCCTGCGCGCGCGCGGCGAACAACTCGCCCTCGACGCGACGCGACTCGCCCGTGAGACCGACGAACTCAGCGAGCGCGTGGCGAACACGAGTCGAGAGGTGGACGAACTCGCCGGCGCAATCAGTCACCTCGAGTCCGAACTTGACGCGGAGCGCGACGCGCTGCCCGCCCTCGAACGCTCGCTCTCGAGCGCGCTCGAGCGACGGCTCGCGCGCGACGGGGCGCGCGCTGCACTCGAGGCGCAGCGCGGCGAACTCGATGAGCTCGCGACCAACTTGAGTCGCACCGAAGCCGAACTGTCCGAGCGTCGTCGACTAATCGAACAACGTCAAAGAGAAGTCGAGGCACGCCTTGAGGGGCGCACCGGCGAGCGGCTCGAGGCGGCCCAGCGGCGCGAATCGCTGGAGTTTGATCTTTCGGTGCTCGAGCGACTTGCCCATTTGGTCCAGAGCGCGGGCGAGGACGTGCGCGTCGCCCAAGAGGCGCTCGATTCAACCTACCGCGAACAACTCGAGGCGACGCGCGCGAGCGGCGAACGCCTCGAAGAAACGCGTCAAGCCCGCCGCGAAGCTGACGCGCGATTGAGCGCACTGGCGGACGCTACGCGCACGAGCGAAATTGAACTCGCCGAACTGGCGGTGAAGCGGTCCAACCTTCACGAGGTCATTCATCGCGACCTCGGCGTCGAGCCGAGCTCGCTCGGACCGGCGCCCGCGGTGGAGCTCAAAGACGGGGTCTCACTCGAACAACGCGTCGGCGAACTCGAAGCGCGCATGAGTTCGCTCGGCCCCATCAACCCGCTGGCCCTCGAGGAGCTCGCCGCGCTCGAGGAACGCTACCGTGACCTCGACGCACAAGTCAGTGACGTACGCAGTGCACGCCGCGAGTTGCAAGAGGTGCTGCGTACCCTCGACGAAGAGATCATGACGACGTTTCTGAGTGCGTACGCCGACGTCAATGAGCACTTCTCGGCACTTATCTCGATGCTCTTTCCCGGTGGTCAGGGCCGCTTAAATCTTTCAGAGCCCGACGATCCGCTCAACACGGGCGTCGAGATTGAAGTGCGCCCCATGGGTCGCAACGTTCGCCGTATTTCGCTCCTCAGCGGCGGTGAACGCTCGATGGCGGCGCTGGCCTTTCTCTTCGCGGTCTTTCGCTCGCGTCCGTCGCCCTTTTACATGATGGACGAGGTGGAAGCGGCCCTCGACGACGTGAACTTGCAACGCTTCTTGAGTCTCGTTGACGAGTTTCGCAACGAGGCCCAATTGCTCATCGTCACTCACCAAAAGCGCACGATGGAAGCCGCGGACGCCCTCTACGGGGTCACGATGGTGCCCGGCGCCTCATCGAAGGTCGTCAGCCAACGCGTGAAGCGAGAGATTGCCTCATGACCTACGTCATTGTCATCGTCGCCGTTCTTGTCGTGGCACTCGTCGCGGTGGCTCTCGTGCGCTCGCGTGCACGCCGTCCCATGCTCGCGCCGC
>NCBD01000240.1 GCA_002255315.1 Actinobacteria bacterium 21-64-8
GACGCGAAGTCCTTCTTTGAGGTAGTAGGCGCGAGCGAGCGTGGGGTCGGTCGCCACCACCCAGGCCAGCTTGGCGCTCTGGCGCTCGGTCAAGTTCTCCGGGTTCTTCCAGAGTGCGTAGCGCGAGTGCTTGAGCGCGACGGCACGAGTGCTGTCGGGGCGCGCCGGTGCGTCAGCGGCGGGCCGACCCGTTGCGCGTTTGAGCTCGTTGCGCTGGGCGGCCTTGCGAGCCTCGTTCCACGCACCTCGACGCACCTCGTCGAGGGCGTCGCTGGCCCAGCGCACCACGTGGAAGGGGTCGGCGCAGCGCACCGCGTTGGGACAACGCTCGGCGACGACGTGACTGATCCACTCGGCCCCATCTGCGGAAACGTGCGTGATCAGTGCGCAACGCTGCGGCCCCAGGGCGTCGAAGAACGTGGCGAGGGTTGCGCGGTCCCTGCCCGGGGCGGCCCAGACGAGGCGACCACTGTCGTGGTCGACGACGACGGTCACATACTTGTGTCCGCGCTTGTAGGAGATCTCATCGACACCGATTCGTGTCAGGTCGGCGAAGCGGTCGTGGAGCTTCTCGACGTCATCCCAGACCCGGGCGATGATCGCTCCCACCGTGCGCCAGGCGATGCGCATCAGCTCGGTGACCGCGCTCTTGGACGTCTGGGTGGCCAACCAGACGACCTGCGCGTCGAAGTCATGGGTGTGGCCGACCTGGTGGCGGGCCCAGGGAACCGCCGCCACCGTCACCCCGTGGGTGCGACACGACACCCGCGGAGCATCGGCTTCTAAGTAGACCTGCACCGTCCCGGCGTCCAGGGCTCGCCAGCGACGCCTCCCCGCGCCACCGTCATAACGGGGGCTGCGTCGCTGGCACACGCCACAGCGGTTGCGCATCGACCCCGTGGGCCTGACCGAAGCCACCAGGAACCCGCTCTCCTCGTCGAAGTCGATGTCCTCGACCACGGTTTTTTCGACACCGAGCAGCATTCGCCATAGTCTTGAATTTCGCACGCCGTTTTCCTCCTCGAGTTTCTTTGCTTTCGACAGCCAGAAACTTAGACAGGAAACGGCGTGCGACTATTTTGAAGGGGAAAAACGACCCACGGTTAGGTCACAAGAGCC
>NCBD01000128.1 GCA_002255315.1 Actinobacteria bacterium 21-64-8
GAAAAGTGCTTGCGCCGAAGATCGTCGCCCTCAACAGGAGTCAGCAACGAAGCGATTTCCGACGACCCCACTAGATCAGTGAAGAGCACCGTAATGTTCTCGGTAGTACCCACCAAACCCCCAATACCGGCGATAGTAGGTGAAAGCATAGAAGTAACCAGGTGTTTCTTCATGCGCGTGTTGGTTGAGAAGCTCGCAAACTCTTTGTTCCTTGATCACCGTGCTGACGAGAAGAGAATTACGGAAATCTTGAAGCAACGAGTAAGAGTCCGACGACCGTTGGGATCCATGAGCGTGCACGTTCACCCTTCGCGGACCAGCTTCATGGTGGGCCGCCCGAGTCTCGATCTCGGCACCTTGGGAGTGTTTCCAGAATGTCCAGGGACGTTTCTCAGCGTCCAGATTTGCTGGCCAGAAGGAGTTGAATGTCCACCAACGTCCACCGAAGTCCTCTCACGTTTGAATTCGTGGCTAGACAGTTGGCTAGAACCGGGTTCATTTCAAGGTCAAGCCACTATTCGATTTTGAGGAGTTAACGACGAGGAGTTTGACCTGCGACTGGGAGAGGGCATGAAGGACACGGCCTGAATCCCGATTAGCAGGTGTGAACAACCTGAAGAGTTGCGAGGACTGTCAATCTTTATCCCGACTCCATCCAAGAGGCAGCAGCGACCGGCGATGACGGGTTCATGCGCATCGGCGGCGGCACCCGGCGGCGTCGCTCTTTTCTCGAGCACCGGGACTTTCGTTATAACCCGACTGTCAGCGTGTTGCCGAAAGGTCTGTACCGTAGGTTGAGTTGGATTACTCATTCACGAAGTGATGAATAAGGAGAAGTGCGCATGGGCGAACTTTCTGTGATCTTAGATCAACCCTTAGAAAAGGCCGAGGCTTCAGTTCGCCACGCGCTGAAAGAACAAGGTTTTGGGGTACTAACCGAGATTGACGTAGCCCAAGTCTTTAAGGACAAACTTGACGTGACGCGTCGTCCCCTCAAGATTCTCGGGGCGTGCAATCCCGTCATGGCGAATGAAGCGATTTCTCGAGATATCGATGTGGCGTTAGTTCTACCGTGCAACGTTGTGTTGGACGCGGTGTCCGATACTCAAACGGTCGTTTCCATCGCCGATCCGATGACAATCATGCCTGGTGCGGACTTGTCTGACTTGGTGGATCAAGCGAAGAAACGTTTAGCGGCCGTTGTGGAAACTCTTGCTAAGCCCGGCCCCACCGTCGAGCCAGGTTTAGTCGATTGATTCTGATCCGAAATTGAGGGTTGGTTTCACCGTTTGCACCACCACCTTTGCTCGACCGTCAAGAGGACATACTGAATCACAATTGAACTGTCCAACGTTGGAGGGCGCTGCGTGAAGTGCGCACCGATCCATTGACAGTTTCGCGCCTGAATCGTGCCGGGTAATCGGGAGACTCTCCAAGAAACCCGGCACGATTTAGTGGGTCACCAGTGAGGCGCTTCCCATTCTCGAATACCGCGACCTGGCCGCTAGCTGGACCAACCAGGTTCGCGCTCAGTGGCTGGGCCCAGACAGCGAAGAACTGACCGAGCGTGAAGGACTGCTTGACCGGGGCTTCGACGTGGATGATCCCGTCGGCGACGTGCGTGTGAATCCAGTACAGGCAGTCGTACAGTACTACGTCGTAGAAGTTGCCCGCCTTGTACTTTTCAATCAGTGGCGGCTTCGTGATGCCGACGCCGCCCGGGAGCCGCATCATCTGTCCGTTCACGTAGACCGACACGTGAATGTGGATATGGTACTTTGGCCACTTCCTTAGCTTCGGTCTGGCACGTGAGCCCATCGACGGGTCGGCCGGTGAACGTCGTCGACGCGGACGCCAGTTAAGGTACGGCGTACATGACGACGCCCTCGGGACCGACGGTAGCAACAGGTGTCGTTGTTCGTGACGATGCCCATGCCGCCGCACCGCTGAGAACGGTGAGCGCCGCGAGCAACAGGAACGGAATCGCATGACGCGAACAGTGCCCTTTAGTTCTCACGGGGCTCTTCATTAGTCGACCTCCTGAGTCCACTCGCGTCGCTTCGCGTCAAACCCGCTCCACGACTCATCGGCGGTCTTATGCACGCCGACTTCGAGCGCAGGTATCGAATACCTGTAGAAACATGTGACCAAAGTCCCGCACGCGCCTCGAGTTCGCGACAATTACATCCGTATGCTCCCTAGTAGTACCGATATCACGCGAGGAGATAGCCATGTACGGCTGGAGCGATCAAGGAATGGGTGGCGGCTGGTTGGTCATGATGATGTTGGGCATGCTGCTGTTCGCAGCCATCCTCGCGTTCGGGCTCGTCGCACTGTGGCGCCATAGCCGGTCCGGGTCGGAATCCACCACCACGCCGTCGGGAGCCTCAGCAATTGCCATCCTGCACGAGCGCTTCGCACGAGGTGAACTGACCGAAGAGGAATACCTCAGGCGCCTCGCAATGTTGAAGGGCCAGTCATGACGAACTCGCGTGCGCGCGTGCTCGTCGTGCTCGGCGTGGTCGGCATCTTGACTTTCGGTACCATTACGGCCATCTCGTTCGCGCAAGGTCGCTTTAGCTCAGGTCTGACGCGAACGATCTCGAGTTGTGGACCCAACAGACCCCAGGGAACAATCGTCCACATCACCCTGTCCGACCGCGGCGGAGGCATGATGGGCGCGGGAAACCTGATAATGGTCGGACTCGGTGCGTCACCCGACTCGGTGCCATCGGGTTTGGTCACATTCATCGCCACCAACGTCGGCGCACTTAACCACGAGTTCCTTATCCTGCCGGCCCCGCGTGACGGTGTCGGAACGCGCGCCGTCGGCACCGACGGCAAGATTGACGAGTCGAGCAGTCTGGCTGAAGCCTCGGCCTCGTGCGGTCAGGGGCCCGGTCAGGGAATCTCGCCCGGCACCTCGAGCTGGGTGTCGCTCCACTTGGCACCGGGTCAGTACGAACTGCTCTGTGACCTCGCCTGGCACTACGCCAATGGAATGTTCACCCCCTTCAGCGTTCGTTAACCACGACGGTTATACGAAACGAATCGCCATTGCGCGACCCGGAAACTCCGACGACAAGGCCGCCGTGCTCGCTCACCTCAAGAGGGTCGAAGGCAAAGTGCGCGGCGTCCACAAGATGGTCGAGGGCGATCGCTACTGCATCGACGTGCTCCAGCAGATCTCGGCCGTTACGCGCGCCCTGCAGGGCGTAGCGCTCCATTTGCTCGATGAGCACTTGCGCCACTGCGTGGTCAACGCGGTCAAGGCTGGAGGCGCCGAGGAGGAGGCCAATCTCCGTGACGCGTCAGAGACAATCGCTCGATTGGTGAGGTCGTAACCATGTTCGCCGCCCTACACGTACTCGTTGATGTGGGACGCGGCCTGCGCGAAGGTATCTTCATGTTCTGGGAGACCCTGTGGGCCCTGGTACTGGGCTTCACTCTCTCCGGCGCGGTTCAAGCGTTCATCTCCAAGGACCAGATGTACGTCTTTGTGGGCACTCCAACGAGCGTCAAAAAGTCGAAATACTCGGCGCCCTTAATCCGATAGGCGGCCTCTCAAGCTTGG
>NCBD01000009.1 GCA_002255315.1 Actinobacteria bacterium 21-64-8
GTCGTCGTCGCGCACCGCGGGACTCCAGAGCACGAGGTCGGCCGCACGGACCGTGGCGTCGTCGTGGCCGACGTGCACGCCCACCCCGGCGGCGCGCAGCTGGGCCAATCGCGGTGAATCGTGGGTGTCACTGCCCGTGACCTCGACGCCGCGCTCGACCAGCAGTTGGGCGACGGCACTCATGCCCGCGCCGCCCACACCCACCACGTGCACGTGTCGCGCGTCACGAAGCCCCGTCACGATGCCACCGTCGCCACCACGCGCGCGATCGCGTCGGCGGCGTGTTCTCGACCGAGCGAACGGGCCCCCTCGGACATTGCCGCCAACACGTCGTGGTCGAACAGCGCTTCGAGCACCTCACTCAGGCGCTCGGCAGTGCACTCCGCGTCGGGTACGAGGACCGCGCCACCCGCCGCGACGAGCCGCTGAGCATTTTTCGTTTGGTGATCATCGGGCGCACCGGGGAGAGGCACGAGGACCGACGGCACACCGAGCGCGGCCAGTTCGGCGACGGTGATGGCTCCCGCGCGACAGATCGCCACGTCGGCGAGCGACCACAGTTCGGCCATATCGCCAAATTCCAGGACTCGATAGTCAAGACCGTCGAGCACCGGGACGCCCCCGAGGACCGCGTCGTAGTCGCGCCGACCACTGACGTGAAAGATGGTGACGTCGCGTCGATGGGCCCAGCGCGACGCGAGCGCGCTGACCGCACGATTCACCCGACCCGCGCCGAGCGAGCCCGTCATCACAACGACGACGTTACGGCCCTCTTCGACGGGTGGGGTGGCTCGGGCGCGAGCCTCTCGACGCGCGCCATCGTCGCGCACCACCTGCTCGATGGCCGCACGAAGGGGGGTTCCCGTCACGCTCACCCCGGGGCCGTCCTCGCCGAAGGCTTCGCACCGCGCGACGGCAAAACGCGCGAAGAGTCGGTGTACGGCGCCCGGCACCGCGTCGAAGTTCACCAGGACGAGCGGACGGCGCCATAGCACGGCCGCGGCGTCGACCGCGAAGGCCGCGTAACCGCCCACGGACACGACGACCGCCCCACGCCAACGACGCAGGTCGTAGATAGCTCGTCCCCACGCCCCGACCAGCAAGGCGGCGCTCACGACGTTCAAGGCAATGTCACGGGGGCGCCACGAGCGACGTAGTCCGCGACCGGGCAACGTCGTCAGCGCGATGGGTCCATCGCCGAGCAGCGCGCGATCTTGACCTCGACGACTACCGACGTAGCGCAGGTCGCTCGCCGACCAGCCCCGCGACATCAACGCCTCGCCCACGGCCTGCATCGGAAACACGTGCCCACCGGTGCCACCGCCGGTGATGACGATGGTCCGGCTCATTAGTACTCCCGGCGCGTGGGTCGCGGTGGTGCGTAGTGGTGACTCGACACGCGTGATCGGGGGCGATCAATGGTTTCGCGAAAACTGGTGAGTCGGTACTCGCGCATCGTGACGTCGCCGCTACGACTGCGGTCGTGGGCGATGTTATAGAGCAAGCCCACGGCGGCCAGCTCGCTGATTAACGCCGTGCCTCCGTAGGAGAAGAACGGCAACGGGATACCCGTCACCGCCCACCAGCCCACGACGGACGCGATGTTAATCAGCGCCTCCGCCGTGATCCACGTGGCAATACCAACGGCCACGAGTCGATAGACCTGGTTCGAACAGCGCCTGGCGATCGCGAGCGACGCGAAAAGAAAGGCGACGAAGAGTGCGAGCACCGTGAGTGCGCCGATCAGACCGAGCTCTTCGCCGAAAATGGTAAAGATGAAGTCAGTATGTGGGTTCGGCAGCAAACCCCACTTCGCCCGACTGTGACCCAGTCCGAGGCCCGTCACGCCCCCTGAGCCCAGGGCAATTCGGGACTGGAGCAGTTGATAGCCCGCGCCTTGCAAGTTGCTGTTGGGGTGAAGGAAGGAGAAGAATCGACGGGCTGAATAGGGCTTGAAGAGCATGTAGCCCACCATCGCCACGCCACCAAGGATGATCACCCTCGTCAGGAGTACGCGAGAAAGGCCCGCGACCGCCAGAATTGCGATAGCGATCATGAGCACCACCGACGAAGTCCCGATGTCGGGCTCGAGCAGAATTAAACCTGCCCCGAGCGTTATCGGGAGCGACCAAACCAGGAGTTGGCGCCAGTTATTCAATTCGTCGTGGTGCTGCTCGACCAACCACGCGAGAAAGAGAATCGTGAAGAGTTTAAAGAGTTCCGAAGGCTGGAGGTATATCAAATGCAGATTCAACCATCGTTTGCCGCCGTTCAAACTCACCCCGACGGCCATCACCGCGGCTAAGAGCACCAGGCCGAGCCCGATCAGCTGAGGCGCGCGACGTACGAGGCGGTCGAGGCGCACGCGAGCCGCCATATAAAAACCGAAAAGTCCCAAACACAGGTAGGCGAGGTCGTGGACCATGATTGAAAACGACGACGCACCATTCGCCGCCGACTGACCCTCGCTCGCGGAGGCGACCGCGATGGTGCCCAAGGTGACGAGCAGCGTCGTCACCACCAAGAGTGCACGACCGTGCACGTTGCCGCGAGGAAACGCTTGGAAGAGTCCGGGGCGCGTCGTACGTTTCGTCACCATCAGACGACGCCACCAATCTTTAGAAAGTCCCCGTAAAACAAACCCAGCCCCAACGCCGCGAGAAGTCCGGCAAGAATCCAGAGTCGAATAATGATCGTCGTCTCGGGCCAGCCGAGAAGTTCGAAGTGGTGGTGAAAGGGCGCCATGCGAAAGATACGCCGTCCAAAGAGTCGAAAACTCAAGACCTGCAAGATCACCGATGCGGTTTCGGCCACGAAGAGGCCGCCAATAATGACGAGCAAGAGGTCAAGATTCATCAACAGACAGATCGCGCCGAGCGCGGTGCCAATGGCCAACGAACCCGTGTCGCCCATGATGATCTTCGCGGGTGCCGCATTCCACCAGAGAAACCCCAGACACGCTCCCACCAGTGCGACCGCGACGAGGCCGAGGTCGAGCGCCGCGTGTAACTGGTAGATCGAAAAGTGTCGGAACTGCCAGTAACCAATAATCGACAACACGCCAAAACAAAACGTCGCCGATCCAGCCGCGAGACCGTCGAGGCCGTCGGTCAGGTTGACTGCGTTTGAGGTCGCGATGATGACGAAGATGGCCAAGATAATCCAACCCGTCGCGGTCAGATTCCAACCCGGCAGGGTCAAGCGCGTGAACGAGAGGTCGGTGGAAGTATGGACCCACAAAATTGATAAGACGGCAAACGTCGCGGCAATCACAAACTGTCCCGCGAACTTGCCGCGCTTGTTCAGCCCGAGATTTCGAGCGTTACGAATTGCCAAAAGGTCATCGACGAGCCCGAGCAAACCCGACGCCAGCGTCACCGAGATCGCCAATACCCCAGCGCGAGTGATCGTGATCGAGGTACCCAGGTGCCCCATGAGATAGCCAATCAAGGCGGCGAGCATGATGATTACGCCACCCATCGTGGGCGTTCCGACCTTGTGCTGATGCGCGGGTCCATCTTCTCGGATCTGTTGACCGTAGGAACGACGCAGCAAGAAGCGAATCCACACGGGCGTCGCTAAAAGCGCGACGAGAAACCCGACGCCCCCCGCTTCCATCAAACTCAACATTTGTTACTCATTTCAAAAACTCTCTCGCTACTAGGCGGTCGTCAAAGGGTGTCACCGCGTCACCGATGACCTGGGTTGTTTCGTGACCCTTGCCCGCAATGACCACGACGTCGCCGGCGTTCGCGAGTGAGAGTGCTAAGGCAATGGCTTGACGGCGATCTCGTTCTCGACGTACGTCACGGCCCTCCACTACTCCTTCAAGAACCGCGTCAATGATGGCATCTGGCGACTCCGAACGTGGGTTATCCGAGGTCACAATGGTCACGTCGGACGACGTGGAAGCTACCAGACCCATTTCGGGACGTTTGAGTCGATCGCGGTCGCCTCCGCAACCAAAGACGGTGATGAGTCGCGCATTGGGCGCCAGTGCACGAACGTCCTCGAGGAGACGTCGAAGCCCGTCTGGAGTGTGGGCGTAGTCAACGACCACCGTCGCTTCGACACCCTCGAGCACGTTAAAGCGTCCGTCGACGGGCGTCACGTCACCCATCGCGTGTGCGACGCCAGCCTCATCAGCGCCGAGCGAAGCCATAATAGACATCGCCATGAGTGCGTTGTCCACGTTGTAGGCACCAACGAGCGGTGAGTTCACGAGGTGACCCCGCCAAAAGAACGTCGTGCCCGTGAGGGTACCCGTAACGTCACTCGCGTCGGCGCGCGACACCTCGGTCACCGGCAAGGTGGTCATCGCGGCGAGCCGTGCGCCGTAGGGGTCGTCGGACCAAATCACCGCACGCTGCGCGTGTTCGCTCGAAAAGAGTGACGCCTTGGCGGCGAAGTAGCGCTCCATCGTGACGTGATAGTCGAGGTGGTCGTGCGTCAAATTGGTAAAGGCCGCCACGTGGAAACGCAGCCCTTCGACTCGTCGCTGATCGAGTCCGTGACTCGACACCTCAAGGGCCACCACCGAATGCGCCTTAGCGGGATCAAACGCATCAACGAGTTCAGCGAGCGTGCGAAAGAGTTCCGGAGGGGCCGGCGTCGTGCGTTCATTGGTCAAGGTGCCAATAGTCGCGCCATTCCACCCAAGGGAACGCGCGAGTTGGGCCACCATGGTCGTCACGCTCGTTTTGCCATTCGTCCCCGTGACCCCGACCAGCTTCGTCTTCATTTCTGGATGACCCACGATGGTTGAAGCGACGTGCGACAAGAGCGCGTGCAGTTGCGACGCGGGTACGACCACGACAGGTACGTCGAGTGTCGCGTTCGATGTGGCGATGACACAACTCGCGCCACGCATCACCGCCTCACTTGCGTAGTCGAGCCCGTCGTGCGACGCGCCGGGAAGAGCGACGAAGAGTGATCCAGGGCCACATTGGCGCGAATCAACTTCAACGTCGATAATTTCAATGCTCGAGGTCACCACGTCGAGTGAACAATCATCCAAGAGGTCGCCGAGTTGCATCACGCTCCTTTCGAAGGGAGTGTGGTGGCGCCCGTGGTCGGTGACTTCATCGAGCCACCAGAGGGGATCCCGTAGTGGTGCAGGGCGTAGGACATGACCTGCTGAAAGACGGGCGCGGCGACCGATCCACCGTAAATATTCGTTGACGGGCGTTCGACGACCACGAGCATGCTGAGGACGGGATTATTCGCGGGCGCAAAGCCAACGAAACTGGCGTAAAAAGCACCCGGCAGCAAGAGGTCCTTGCCCGGGTAGGGAATATTCGCCGTGCCCGTCTTGCCCGCAACCTGATACCCAGGAATCATGGCGTCGACGCCCGTACCAACGAGCACGACCTGCTCGAACATTTTGATTAGGGCCTGGTCGACCGCGGGCGTAACGACTTCGCGCGTCGCGCTCGCCGGAGTAGCCTTCACGACGCCGTTGGGATAGACGTAGCCACGCACAATTTTTGGCTCGACAAAGACCCCGTCGTTCGCAATGGCGTTGTAGGCGTCGAGTATCTGTATCGGCGGTACGGCGTCCACCTGGCCAATGGGCAGCGCCACTTCGTCGCTGGTGTACCAGTTCGACGCGTTCACCAATAGCCCGGCGGTCTCACCGGGATAACCCACCGACGTGACTTGTCCAAAACCCAGTCGTTCGACCTGGGCTAAGAGACCGGCTTCACCCACGCGCAGCCCCACTTCGTAGGTGCCAATGTTTGACGACTGGGCGAGAATCTGCGTGGCCGTAAGGTGCAAGAGCCCATGGTTTTCGGCGTCGTGAAACAATCGTCCGCCCACAATCACGGAGTTAGGGACCGTGAACTCGCTGGTGGGTTTGATCACACCCTCTTGCATCGCCGCCGAGAACGTGACCACCTTGAACATCGAACCTGGCTCGAATGCTTGGGTGAACGAGAGGTCATTAATGGTCTGCTCGACGCCCGGCACACCGACGCTCTTGCCCCACGCGGGTATGGGACCAAGCACGCCCGCTGGAGTCTTGGTGTTCACGAGTGACGCGTCGGCCAATATCTCGCCGGTCTTCACGTCCATAACCAGGGCGACCCCGGTGAGGGCGTTGTAGGTCTTGAGGTCTCGGGCCAACGTTCGCTCGGTCACGTACTGCAGTGGCGCGTCGAGCGTCAGTTCGAGCCCCACGCCGGGTTTAGCCTGGCGTATCACGGTCGATTGCGACGCGGGCAGGCCCACGCCTGATGAGGATACGAACGCCCGCGTAATNCGCGTAATACCCGTTTGACCCGCCAGCGTGGAGTTGTACCCGTACTCGAGACCCGCCGATCCTGCGCCACTCGCGTTGGTGCCGCCCAAGAGCGAAGTCGCCAGTGTGCCGTCGGGATACGTACGAACTGACGAGGCCTGCACGACAATGCCGGGAAAGTACATCGAGGCGACCTTGCGCCCGTCGGTTAAATCGAGCTGGCCATTGAGTACCACGTATCCACTTTTTTTCGACAAGAGCGCGACGAGCTTCGTGTCGGGGACCTTGATCAGCGGTGACAGCGCGGCGGCCTCCTTCACGGGATTTGTTATCTGGAAGTCGTCCGCGATAACGAGCGAGGTGGGACGCGAGACCGCCAATATCTGGCCGTGGCGGTCGTAAATTCCCCCGCGCAGAGCGGTCGTCGTCAAGTCAACGCGGACTTGGTCGACGGAGAGTTTCGCGTAGTGCGCGTGGTCCACAATTTGGAGGAAAAAGAGACGAACTCCGAGCGCGCAAAATCCAATCGCGAACAGCGCGCGCAATAGTCGTATGCGGCGTTGGCCCGGTGCGCCCGATGGCGGCGTGCGCAGTGGGCGAGTACGAGTTCGTGCGTGCGTCGAGGTGTAGTGCGCGCTCACCGACTCGTCCTTGACGTCGCCGGTGCGTACCCGTTGAACTTCGGCAGCGGCAGGGGCTTATCAAGTGACGTGGTGGGGATCTGGGTAATCGACACCGGATCGACCAGGTGTAGAGCGCCCGCTTTGGTCGCAATCTGGCTCGGTGCCGCGAGGTTCGTCAACGATCCCACCTGTACGGCGTAGTTGGACTGCTCCTGGACGAGTTCACTTTGGAGGGTGTGAATTTCAATTTGGCGATTCGCGACCCACATACTGCCGGCGAGTGAAATGGCCATCGCGACGGCCAGGGTCACCACGGCGCGGCGCGAACTCGAGCTCGAACGCCACCGCTGGCGTTCTTCGACGGGTGCGCGCACCGGGCGCGGGCGGGTCGTGGCAATGGGCCGTCGACCTCGACGCGTATCGACGCGACGGGGAAAACTGATAACGCTCACGGCGCGACCTTTCGAGCACTTCGCAGCCGTGCCGAGCGCGCCCGTGGGTTGTGGGCGACCTCGTCAGAACTGGCTAGACGGGCACTGGCTTTGGCGACGACGACTCGCGGCGTCGCGCCGCAGACGCACTCGAGGGTCGGCGGACACGTGCAGCCACCTTTTGCCTGGTCAGCCAGGTAAGCTTTAACGGCGCGATCCTCGCCTGAGTGGTACGAAATCACCGCGAGCACTCCCCCGACGCTCAGTTCGTCGAGCGCCGACGCGAGTCCGAGCGCGAGTTGGCCCTCTTCGTCGTTCACCGCAATTCGCAGCGCCTGATACACCCGCGTCGCCACGTGACCGCGCCGTCGGGCGGCCATGGGCACCGCGCGCTCGACGGCCGAGGTGAGCTCGTACGTAGTCCGGGGCTGGGTCTCAATGAGGGACTTCGCAATCGCGTTCGCGAAACGGGCTTCGCCACTCGCGCGAAGAATACGAACCAACTCGTGTTGGTTCACGCTCGCCAGAAACTCCGCGGCCGTCACGCCCACGCTCGGATCCATCCGCATATCGAGGGGAGCGTCAGCGCGAAAAGAGAATCCTCGCTCGCCTTCGTCGAATTGGTGCGACGAGACCCCCAGGTCCATCAAGACGCCCACCAGTGGCGCGGTGCCGACGAAGGCGTCGTGTTCGCGCACGACGTCACCCAACTGCGCAAACGTGCCTGCGACCACGAGCGCGCGGTCGCCAAAGCGAGCGAGGGCTATGCGCGCCGCGTCGCGCGCGTCAGGGTCGCGGTCGATGCCGAGCAGGCGAAGTTGCGGCGCAGCCTCGAGCAGGGCCGAGGCGTGGCCGCCGCCGCCCACCGTGGCGTCCACCAGCACGCCAACGGTCTGGTCGGCAAAGAGCGCCACGATCTCGTTGAGGAGAACTGGTACGTGAAAGAGGTCTTGGGCCATCCGCAGCCTTTCAATCGCGTCGACGTGGGAGAGGGCGGAGGAGGTATCCCCACACGTCGAAACGATTGCCAGGCTGCGCGTGGTCCGCGGCCGATACTGCTGGACTCCTTTCACTCGAGGTCGCCTCGTCGGAACATCTCTTCGGCGCTGTTGACTTGTTCGTGATAGATCGATGGATCCCACAGTTCGACATGGTCAATGGCCCCCACCACCAATACGTCGCCCGTGAGGCGTCCGTACTCGCGAATCGCGGCCGGCAACGCAAAACGGCCCTGACGGTCGAACTCCACGTCGGACGAGTTTGCCGACCAGTAACGCACCTGTTGACGTTCCCGTCCGCCTCCGACGCGCGCTTGTTGGAGACGTTCGTCCATCTGGCGCGCAAATTCTCCCGGCGTCCACAGCGCGACGCAACCTTCCGTGTTCGGACTGAGGTGCCCCCCACGTTCGAACTCGGGGCGAAATTTGGCGGGCAGGATGAGTCGACCCTTGAGGTCCAGCGTGTGCTGAAACTGACCGACGAAGCCAAGCATGCGCGCCCTCCTGTGAGTTCACCACTTTCCCCCACTTCGTGACACATTACACCACCCTCCTCCACTTAGCACCAAAAAGTGGCCTCTAAACGCGTGGGGGTGCCCGGACTCACCTCCCACGGACGTACGAGGTCCCAAGGAATGAGAGTCGGGAGGAGAATGAGCGGGGGCGCCAACCCCGCGTTCGAGATGAAACGCGTTAAATCAAGAGGCCAAGGCGTCGGAAACGCCACGGCCCACTGCGGTCGCGAAGATCCGTGACGAGCCCTTCAGGATCGTCGAGGCCCAGGCTGGTGAGGTGGTGGTGGCGAAGTGCACTTTCGAGCTCAGGTGCGGGGCTCGCCAACTGTGCAATAAGTTCTACCGAGTCACTCGCGCGCAACACCGTCGAGAGAAACATCCCTTCACGTACTCGCCACTGCGTGACGCCCACCGCCTTCACGTCATCGACGAAGACCTCCCCCGGGCCGCGACCAGCGAAGCAGGCCACCCGTAGATTCACTTCACCTTCGACGCCGCCGCCGTGCACCGACGTGGGCGAGATTCCACAATCGTTCAACGCTGCCGCCCACCAGTCACCCGCGAGCATTGACGCGACGCGAACGTCGTCACGCCACCGCGGGTCGTCACGGGGTATCCAAAAGTCAATCCAGAGGTCCTCGGGCGCGAGTGCGACGACACCGCCACCGCCGCGGCGTCGACGTAACATGCCGGCGCGGCCCCGTGCACTCAGCACGTCTTCGGATTGATTGCCACCGAGGACCAACAGCGGTGCGCTCGGGTGCACGACGAACATCGTGGCGTCGCTTAGCTGGCGCAACACCTCGTAGTCGTACAGTTCTTCAATCTCACCACTCACGACGCGCGCGGCAGGTACGGCGCCCATAACGGGTCGGGGTCGGGAAGGTGGCGCCAGCGCCACCACGGACCGTCGGGCACACGAGGCTCAAAATGCATCCGCCAACCAATCTCTTCGAGTAGTCGGTCGCCCTTTTGCATGTTGTGATGTCGACAGGCGGCGACGACGTTCGTCCACTCGTGACGGCCGCCGCGCGAACGCGGCACGACGTGGTCGATGGTGTCGGCGTGCTCGAGACAGTACGCACAACGGTAACTATCACGCAGCAGTAGTGCCCGGCGCGTGAGCGGTGGCGTGCGCACCTTGGCGGGCAACTTGACCATGTCGTGCAGGCGAACGATCGCGGGAATCTCGACGGTCATCGACGACGACCGGCACACGACCGGCTCGTCGGGAACGACGATGGGCTCTACCCGCCCCGCCAGCATCAAGACAACGGCACGACGCTCACTAACGAGTTGTAAGGGCTCAAAGGTGGCGTTGAGCAGTAGGACGCGACCCATGGAGAAAACCTACTTCCCGACCCGTTGTCGTACGGACCAACGTGCGGCGGCGACCATGTCGCGCGGCGCCGGTGACACCAACTCGTCGCCAAAGGCGGTCTTCGTTCGAAAGGCCCAGTACGAACGGTCGGGAATTGGGAGAAACGGAGCGCGACGCCACCAGAACCGTCTGCGAAGTCGCCACCCAGCGCGCAACACGACGAGTGCGTCGGCGGGATGCGCGACGAAGTGGGCGACTAGTGCGCGGCGCGCGGCGAGGTTCACGCGCCGACCCCCCAGCCCACGAGTGCCGCCCCGAGTAACGGTCCTTCGTCAGTCAGTGCCGACGGCTCGATGCGTAGATCGCTGGTGTACGACATCTGAGCCACTCGTCGCGCCGACTTCGACGCCTCATCAAAGAAGTCCGATCCAAAACCCAACGCGACGGACCCAGCCACGTAGCAGCGTTCGAGGTCGAGCAATGAACAAACGTTGCCAATCGCCTGGCCAACCAAGGCGCCCGTACGTTGACGTGTGGCGAGGTCGGCGTGAGCGGCGGGGCGACCGGTGAACACCCCAATGGCGCGCCCCGAGGCTTCGGCCTCTAAGCACCCCAGCGCGCCACAGCCGCACAGCGCGCCGCCGGGGACGACCGTGAGGTGTCCAACGTGGCCAGCGTTACCCGAGTTGCCGTCGAGGAGTCGACCATTCAAGACAATGCCGCCACCCACACCCGACGACACCACCATCGAGAGATACGACGAGTCACCGCGCGCACCCCCAAAGGCACCCTCCGCGAGAGCTAGCGCGCGCGCGTCACCTTCAACACGCACGGGTAGTTCGAAACAACGCTCGAGTTTGGCGCGCAGAGGAAAGTCGCGCCACTGCGAGATATTGAGTGGCGAGACGTACTCACCCGACGCGCGCATGGGGCCCGCACACGCCACGCCGAGCGTCGCTACGGCGTAATCGCGTGTCACGAGACGTGCCTGGGCTACGAGGGCCTCGAACAGATGCGCCGGATGTTCGGCGACGTGCACGCGCGCGCGTCGGACGAGCTGTCCGGGCGCGACGACAACCGCTACGTCAATCTTGGTGGCGCCGATATCGATTGCCAAGCAGAGGGAGTCGTCGGGCGCTCCCTTCGCGAGATTCATTCTGGCTTGTGGCGATGACGCGACAACCAGTCGCGAAGTGAGGTCGTGCGCGGACCGTACGTGGCCCGCGAATCGTCCCCTTGGTTCGAACGAGTGATGTCCTGCCAGGACGCGCGTCCAAGAAGTCGCGCGTTTCGCTCGACCACGACGGCCGACACGAACATCATCGCGACGCCCACGAGGCCCAAGAGCACTGAGTGCGAGAAGCAAAGAATCAAAATCAGTAGTCCCATAACGAAGCCGGCGATACCCCAGCGCACGCGGCGCCCCCCGTGCGAGTAGACATTGGTTTCGCGCACGTTCTTTACGAAGCGAGGATCCTGTTTCGAGAGAGACTCTTCGAGTTCGGCCAGAATGCGCTGTTCGTGCTCTGACAGCGGCATGGCAACTCCTCTCAATCCCGTTGGGCACACTTTACTGGTGGGGATTCCTGACGACGACGTCACCCCCGATTCGGTACGAGTAGAACGAAGAGAATCTTCAGAAAGGTCCACATGGAGCGCTGGCATCTCGGAGTGATTTGCACGGGCAACATCTGCCGTTCGCCCATGGCGGAAATCGTATTTCGAGATCAGGTCGCCCGAGACCGGTATCTCGACGAGCGCGTCCAAGTCTCCAGTGCGGGCACCGCGCGCTGGCACGTCGGGTCCCCAATGGACCCCCAAGCCCGATCCGCGCTCGTCAGGGCGGGGTTTGCAAACCCGCACACCTCAGGCACGTTCGCGAACCGCGACTATCTGAACGCACTGGACCTGGCGATCGTCATGACCAACGAGCAGCGTGACGACGTGAAAGCGAGAATAGGGAACCAACTCGAAGTGCTGCTGTTGCGCGAGCTACTCGAGCCGCCCGCGTCACTTGATCTGGCCGATCCCTACTACGGCAACGACGACGAGTTCGACGAGTGTCTCAGGACGATTCAAGCAGCGGGTCAACATTTGACATTGGTACTTCGTCAGCGACTGGGTGCAGACTCGCGCGAAGCTTGATTTCGGGCAACGTCAACGACAGCACCACGGCGATAACTCCTACCGGCACGGCCCAGTGATAGATCGACTGAATCGAGCTCGCGATGCCATTGAGTACGGCGTGCAACTGATTGGGGGGGAGATTCTTGAGCGTCGCCGGCGTAATCGTCGATAGGTCGACCGCTGGCTTGGTCACTCCAATACTGGCAAAATTCTTCGCAATTTCGTGGGGCAAGTTGTTGAGGTACAGCGCTCCAAAGATCGCCGTGCCAAAGGAACCACCGATGGAGCGAAAGAAATTGGTTCCCGCCGTAGCGGCCCCGATATCCGACGGGTTTACCGCGTTCTGCACCGCGGTGACCAGAATTTGCATCACCATGCCAATGCCCATGCCGAGAATCAACATATACAACGAAAGGGTGTAACTCGAAGTCACTACGCCCACCGTTCCGAGCAGCGCGAGTCCGACCGTCATGACGATGGTGCCCATAATCGGGAAGGGACGATAGCGCCGCCCCTTACTGACGAGACTGCCAACGAGAATCGACATCCCAAAGAGTCCCACCATGAGGGGCAGCAATCGAATACCCGATTCGGTAGGCGAGACGTGACGCACCGTTTGAAAGAACAGGGGCAAAAACGTCATTGATCCGAACATCGCAAATCCGACGACGAAGCCAATCGCCGAAGCGGACGAAAAGACGCGATTCGCAAAGAGGTGGGGCGCGAGAATGGGCTCCGTAGCGCGCCGTTCGATGATGACGAAGATGACGCCGGCGACGAGGCCAACGACCAGTAATCCGATGGACTTCCACGACGACCACGGAAACGTACTGCCTCCGAGCGACGTAAAGAGAATCAACGCCGACGCCGAGAGCGTCATTACCAGCGTGCCGGCGTAGTCCAGTACGTGCGCTACGCGCTGGCGTGAGGCCGGCAGCGCCGCGGCCGTCACGAAGAGTGCGAGAATGCCAAAGGGCAGATTGACGAAGAAAATCCAGCGCCACGACCAGTACTCGACGATGACCCCACCGAGCAATGGTCCGAGAACGGTCGCCGCGCCGAAGACGCCACCAAACATCCCCGCGTAGCGACCACGGTCGCGAGGCGGCACGATGTCGGCAATGACCGCCTGCGCGCCCACCATCAGTCCACCACCGCCCAGCCCTTGCACCGCGCGAAAGAGAATCAACTGAAACATTGAGTGCGCGACGCCGCACAACACGCTGCCCGCAAGAAAGAGGATGATTGCCCACTGAAAGAACTGCTTACGTCCATACAGGTCGCCCAACTTGCCCCAAATGGGTGTCGAGACCGTCGACGCGAGAAGGTAAGCGACGACGACCCAGGCCAAGTGGCTCGCGCCGTGCAAATCACCAGTGATGGTGGGAAGCGCCGTCGAGACAATGGTGCTGTCGAGCGCGGCGAGGAGCATGCCGAGCATGAGGGCCCCAAAAACGAAGTACAGCTCTCGTTTGGGTAAAAGGGCTGAACTTTCGTATTCCATTGAGTTCCTTGGGGAGGTCTTCGGGATGAACCGACGCGTCCACTACTTTAGTTACGGACCATGACCACAGTGCCGGAAGCTTCGCGAGCCCGCTGAAATGGTCAAACGCGCACCACGTTCTCTACTTCGGCGAGTCGACCGTCCCTACGCCTCGGCCCTGACGCTGAGTCTTGGCGCAATCGTCGCGCTCGTCTATTCAGCGCTGGCAGTGGGTTCCTACTTCACGCTCACGAACAACGTTGCGGCGCCCACGTGGCTGGCACACATCGATGCCTCGTCACTACACGATTTTGTCCTGAATGGTCTCATGACGATTTTCTTTTACGCCATCGGGCTCGAACTTCGCCGTGAGTTGACCTCGGGGGCCCTTCGCCACACGCGCGACGCCGTGGCTCCGTTGTCGGGGGCGCTCGGCGGAATGCTCATGACGGCGGGGATCTCCCTCGCACTTGGCGTGCTGTTGTCGAGCGCACCGCTGCGTCGTGGTTGGGGGGTGCCTATGGCGACGGATCTCGCCTTCACCCTGGGCGCACTGACCCTCGCGGGTCCACGAGTACCGCGCTCAATTCGAACATTTCTGTTAACCCTCGCGATCGCCGATGACGTCTTGAGCGTCGTCGCGCTGTTAATCGTGGGCGCGACACGACTCGACGTCCTCTGGCTAGTTGCGGTCGCGATACTCGCCGTGGGTGCGTGGCGGCTCGGACGCCGACCGCGTCCTCGACTCGTGAGCGTTGCTGTGCTGATTGCCTTATGGTTCTGTTTCGTTCAAGCACACTTGGAGCCGGCGCTCGCGGGGGTGCTCGCGGGCGTCTTGGTGAGCAGCGAGAGCGCGACGCACGCGCAATTGGAGCGCAGCGCCACGCGCCTGTCGACCCTGCTCGTCCTGCCGCTCTTTGGCTTCGTCGCCGTAGGACTGCACTGGTCGCAGGTCCACTTTGCGGGGCGGCCTGGCACCGTCATCACCGCGACCGTGGTGGTGCGCCTCGTGGGCAAAGTAATTGGCGTCAGCCTCGGCGCGTTGCTGGCGTCTCGCTGGGGCTTTGGCCTCCCGGCGGGGATGACCCGTTCAATGCTCATTTCCGTCGCCTTATTATGCGCCATGGGCTTCACGGTCCCCTTATTGTTCGCGACGACGCTCTTTGGCGCCGCGAGCGCCATCTACGTTGCCTTCTCCGTTGGACTGCTAATTGCGACGGTCGTGTCCGGCGTCGTTGGCGTCGTTGCCCTACGCGTGGCACTTCGCTGACTAGTTTGAAGGGAACGTGAAAACTCGCCTAACCGAACTACTGGGCATTGACTACCCCATCATGCTCGCGGGTATGGGGGGTGTCTCCTACAGCGCACTCGCCGCGGCCGTGTCGAACGCCGGCGGATACGGCTGTCTCGGCGCTTCGACGATGTCGAGTGAACGATTGGCCGAAGAGATTGCTCGAACTAAGGTTCTCACCACTCGACCCTTCGGCGTCGACCTCTTGACGGCATTTCCCGAGACCCTCGACGCCAACGTCGAGCTATTAATTGAAGGTGGCGCTTCGACGTTCGTCGCCGGTCTGGGGGTGCCGCGCCACGTCATTCAAACCTGTCACGACGCTGGCGTACTGGTGATTTCGATGTGCGGCAAAGTCGAGCACGCCAAGCGCGCACTCGATGCCGGCTGTGACGTCGTCGTGGCTCAGGGCACCGAGGCTGGCGGACACACGGGAACGGTCGCGACTTTTCCGCTCGTGCCCATGATTGTTGACGCGATCAAAGGAGCGATTCCCGTCGTCGCCGCGGGTGGCGTCTTCGACGGACGCGGCCTCGCGGCGGCGTTGGCCCTCGGCGCCGATGGCGTATGGGTGGGTACACGCTTTATCGCCACGCCCGAAGCACGCACGTTGCCGGGATACCACGATCGCATCCTTCAAGCGAAAGAGGACGACACCACCGTGTCGCGCGCTTTTAGTGGAAAGACGATGCGGGTCATAAAAAATGACACGACGGAACGCTATGAACGTGACCCGAGTCTTCTCCAGCGATTCCCCGACCAGTTACTCGCCTCGCTGAGTGAAGGCGTCTTTCACCTCGGCGGTGACGAACACACCCCCAACGTCGACCCGGCACGCGAGGGCTACCCCGCGGGGCAAGTAGTTGGTGCGATCGACGCACTGCGGCCAGCGGGTGAAATCGTGCATCAAATGGTCCGCGAGGCCGAAGTTGCCCTCGCCCGCCTGAGTGCTCTGTCGCACTAGTCGAGCACGGTCGGGTGCGCCAAGTTCGCTCGACGCACCCGACGGGTGACGCGACGCGACGTACGGCGCCATTGCCCCTCGGCTCTAGTCTGGCATTGGTGAACAACGTGACCCCCGACGAATCGACCATTCTCTCGGCCATTCGTGGTGCCGCCAAGCGCGTCACGGTCGCCAAACGAACGGTCGCGCACGTTCTCGCTAACGCGTCTGGGCACCTCACCGCCGACGAAATAACCCTCGCCGTTCAACAACTTCGTCCCGAGGTGAGCCCCTCAACGATTTATCGAATCCTCGAGGAATTCGAAGAGCTCGACCTTGTCGTGCACGCCCACTTGGGCCAAGCCGCCGCGGTGTACCACCTGATGGGCATCGTCCACGGACATCTGACCTGTGAGCAGTGCCAAACCACCGTCGAAATTCCTTCGTCTCACTTTGACGCCCTGAGTCGCGAACTCTTATCGCGTTACGGGTTCCAACTTGATCGCCACCACGTGGCGCTCAGCGGACGCTGCGCCGAGTGTCGCGCCTACACCACGAGTGCACCTACCCCTGGCGACGCGACACCTTCGTGATCTCGGTTCAGCACCTCACGAAGCGTTTTGGCTCGACACTTGCGGTCAATGACCTCACCTTCGACGTACGGCCCGGCGTCGTGACCGGGTTCCTTGGACCCAACGGCTCGGGCAAGTCAACCACCATGCGACTCATCCTCGGACTCGATCACGCCACCAGCGGCCACGCCAGTGTCAACGGCAAGCGCTACCGGGACCTCGACGAACCCCTGCGCGAAGTCGGCGCACTCCTCGACGCCAAAGCCGTTCACCCGGGTCGAAGCGCCCGACAACACTTGCGCGCTCTCGCGGCGTCGAATCGAATTCCCTTCAGCCGTGTCGATGACGTCCTCGAAACTACCGGCATCACGTCGGTAGCGGAAAAGAAAGTCGGCACCTTCTCAATGGGCATGAGTCAGCGTCTCGGCATCGCCGCGGCCCTGCTGGGTGATCCGGGTATTTTGCTCTTCGACGAACCCGTCAATGGCCTCGATCCCGAAGGAATCCGCTGGATTCGAGAGTTCTTTCACGCACTGGCAAAAGAGGGCCGCACTGTCTTTGTCAGTTCACACCTCATGAGTGAAATGGCTCTGACTGCCCAGCAGATCATCGTCATTGGCCGGGGTCGCTTGATCACCCAAGGCTCGGTCGACGAGCTGACTGCGGGCGCGAAGGGCGAAGTCTTCGTGCGCGCGCGAGATTCGAACGCGCTTGAAGCGGCGCTCGCGCGTGAGGGGGCGACCTATCGCGCCGAGGGCCCGGGCTTCATCGTCGAGTCACTCGACGCTGCAGCATTAGGTGAACTCGCCTTACGCGCGGGCGTCGCGTTGTCCACACTTACGCCACAGCGCGCTTCGCTGGAAGAGGTGTTTATGGACTTGACCTCCGACGACGTGGAGTACAGCGCGATACACCACGCTGGTGACTCGTGAACCCGCAACCAAATCTCGCGTCGGTGATTCGATCGGAGTGGATAAAGTTCCGCACCGTGCGTTCGAGCGTCACCGGCGTCTTTTTAACTTTTGTCTTGACGGTGGGCCTTGGTGCACTCGTCACATCAACGATTCGCTCGCACTGGGGTGAGCGCTCAGCGCTACGACGGGCCATCTTCGATCCCGTGTCGACGAGTCTCAGTGGCACACTCTTTGCACAGTTCGCCATTGGCGTGATCGGAGTTCTCTTCGTTTCGTCGGAATATTCGTCGGGCTCCATTCGCACGTCGCTCGCGGCGGTGCCGCGACGACTGCGACTCGTCGCCGCTAAGTGCGTCGTATTGAGCATCGTCATGATCATTGTCGCCGAGCTCGCCAGTTTCATCACATTCATCTTGGGTCAGTCCATTTACTCGGGCGTCGTACCGACGGCGTCGCTCGCGAACGCCGCAGTCTTGCGCTCCGTGCTCTTTGCTGGTCTGTACCTAACGTTGTTAAGTCTCATCGGACTTGGACTCGGCTTAATTTTGCGCCAGAGCGCGGCCAGCATTTCGGTCTTTACCTCGTTACTCTTAATCGTGCCCATCATCACGCTGCTTTTGCCTCAGAGCTGGCAAAACACGATGGACCGCTACGAGCCCAGCCAGTTGGGCCAGGCCATGATGTCGCCCACGCCGGCCGCTTTCTCCTTTAGCGCGTGGATGGCCCTGCTCATATTGACGCTCTACACCGCCGCCATCGTCGGCGCGGGCAGCGCGATGTTGGCGCGGCGAGACCACTAGCACGATGGAACTTCGCGACGCGCTGCGCAGCACGGGCTCGATTCGTAGTTTTCAGGACCGACCCGTGAGTGACGAGTTGCTCTTCGAGATTCTCGACGACGCACGCTTTGGACCGTCGGGCGGCAATCGCCAGGCCTGGCACGTGACGGTGCTTAAAGATCCCACTTTGCGTGCGCGCGTGGGCGAACTGTACCTCGACGCGTGGCACGACTACGTCGGCCACGTCTTAAGCGGCCTGACCCCCTTTTCCCCGACTCTTACCCCCACCGAGCGCGACCTTGCCGCGAGCAAACGCCCCGACGCAATCGCCATTTCAAAGCCCGATGGCTTCGCCGAAACGATCGCTCGCGCCCCGATTCTGCTCGCGGTGAGCGTTGAACTGGGGTCCCTCGCCGCCACTGACCGTGACCTCAATCGCTACCAAATCGTCGGCGGGGCTTCGGTCTACCCCTTCGTGTGGAACATCTTGCTCGCGGCTCACGAACGTGGTCTCGGCGGCGTCATGACGACCGTCGCGACCCGCAAAGAACCAGAGATTGCCACACTCTTACACTTGCCCGACCAGAGCGCCTTGGCCTCGATTGTGGCACTGGGCTACCCCACGACGAGACCCACCAAGCTCAAGCGTCGCGCCGTTGGCGAGTTCACGAGTATTGACTACGCCGACGGTGCTACGTTTCAGCCGTGACGTCAGTTCCTGCCCCGGGCGCGGCGCAGACCTTCTAGAGCACCTTGGAAAGAAAGGTTTTCAGACGCTCGCTCGTAGGACTACTCAGTAC
>NCBD01000010.1 GCA_002255315.1 Actinobacteria bacterium 21-64-8
CCCCCGCCTGGGCGCATCAGGTGGTGCGCACCCATCATGGTCGCCATCCGTCCCGCGACTTCGCTCATGGGCGTGAGCAACGGCAGGGAATTGTCGCTGAGTCGCACCGTCTCGTAGGCAATCGCGACGTTGTTCGCCGCGACCAGTGCGTCGGTGCACTCGCGCGAAGCGGCGAGGTGGAGGTAGGTAAAGAGCATTTGATCGCTACGCGCAGCCAGGCGCGGGTACTCGAGCGCGATGGGCTCTTTCACTTTCATGATCATGTCGCTCGCGGACCACACATCGTCGACGTCGTCGACGATGGTCGCGCCGTTGGTGACGTAGTCGGCGTCCTCAATTGACGAGCCCACGCCCGCGCTCCGTTCGATGAGGATCCGGTGTCCGGCGCCGGCGAGCTCACGCACACCCGCCGGGGTGAGCGCCACACGGTGCTCGTCGGTCTTGATCTCTTTGGGGACGCCAATGATCATCGTTGATCACGCTGCTTTCTGTTCGTCGTCGTTACGTTGTTAAAACTCGATGTTGTGCATGACGTGCTTGAGGCGGGTGTAGTCCTCGAAACCATAGACCGAAAGGTCCTTGCCATAGCCCGAGCGCTTAAAACCACCGTGGGGCATTTCGGCCACCATGGGAATGTGGGTGTTGACCCACACGCAGCCAAAGTCGAGGTCGCGCGAGAAGCGCATCGCACGACCGTGATCGCTCGTCCACACCGAAGAGGCGAGTCCGTAGTCGACGCCGTTCGCCCACTCGAGCGCCTCGGCTTCGTCACTGAATTTTTGCACGGTGATGACCGGTCCGAAGATTTCGTTCTGAATCATTTCGTCGTCTTGGCGTAGATCGGCGACCACGGTGGGGGCAATGAAGTATCCGACGTCGCCCACGCGCTCACCGCCCGTCACGATGGCGGCGTGGGCCGGCGTGCGGCTCAATAGTCCCGTCACGCGTCCAAACTGGTTCTCGTTGTTGACCGGGCCGAAGAGCGCGTCGTCGTTGTCGGGCGCGCCGATCACGGTATTGCGAGCCTGCTCGGCGAGGGCGTCCACGAAGTCGCCGTAGACGTCAGCGCTGGCCAGCACACGCGTCGCCGCGGTGCAGTCTTGGCCCGCGTTGAAGTAGCCACCTATGGCGATGCCTTCGACGGCGCTCGCAATGTCCACGTCGTCAAAGACCACGACTGGTGCCTTGCCCCCGAGCTCGAGGTGCACGCGTTTGAGAGTGTGGCTGGCGCTCTGGGCAACTTCCATGCCCGCGCGGACCGATCCCGTGACCGAGACCATCGCGGGAATGGGGTGTTCGACGAGGGCGCGACCCGTATCACGGTCACCACAGACGACGTTGAAAACGCCTTCGGGTAGGACTTCGGCCATGATCTCGGCCATCAACACCGACGACATCGGCGTCGAGTCACCGGGCTTTAAGACCATCGTGTTACCGGCCGCGAGCGCCGGTGCCCACTTCCACACTCCCATCATCATCGGGTAGTTCCACGGCGTCACCGCGCCACACACGCCCACGGGCTCTCGACGTACGTAACTGGTCATGCCCTCCATGTACTCCGTCGCGCCACGACCTTCTAAGAGCCGCGCCGCGCCAGCGAAGAAGCGAATCTGGTCGAGCAGGGGAGGAATTTCTTCGCTCATCGTGACCGAGATGATCTTGCCGCAATTCTCCGCTTCGACGGCGACCAACTCTTCGGCGCGCGCTTCAAAGAGATCGGCAATCTTCAACAGCGCACGACTTCGTTGACTCGGCGTCGTGCGCTTCCACGAGCTAAAGGCCTTGGCCGCGACGTGGACCGCGTGGTCGACGTCGCTCGCGTTGGACAGTGGCATCTCCGCCATGGGTAGACCGGTGACCGGTGAGATGAGTTGGGCGTAGTTTCCGCTCAACGGCGCGAGGGACTCGCCCCCCACGAAGTTGCTCAAGCGACGCATCATTTCCTCCTGGCAGAGCCCCACGTGCGCGAGGCACCCCCCAGACACTCTGCCAGAGAATCATTGGCTTGTGCAACATTTCCCGAGTGATAACGTCATGATTCCGCCAAGTGACGCCTCATATCGTCATGAATTGCCCCTATACTGTTCATATCCGCAACTTTGAGACCCCACGGTCTCAGAGGTGGGGAGCAACCAATGGCCGGAACCAAACCACAACGACAGAGTGCTACGCACGAGGACCGTTCGAGCTTCGAACCGCTCTCGATTGCCCCGAACGGACTCGACGCGATTGATCGAAAGATCGTCGGACTGTTGCAACACGACGGTCGTCGAGCCTACGGAGCAATGGCCGAGGAGATTGGACTCTCCGAGGCGGCCGTGCGACGTCGCGTGCAACGAATGCGCGATGCCGGCATCATGCAGATTGTCGCGATCACCGATCCACTCCAACTCGGCTACGGCCGTGAGGCGTTGATTGGCATTCGCGTGCACGGTGACGTGCGGTTGGTGGCGGACAAAATTGCGGCGATTGACGAAGCCAATTACGTGGTTATGACCGCGGGCAGCTTTGACATCATCGCGGAAGTAATTGCCGAAGACGACAACAATTTGGTGCACCTCTTGAATGATTCGATACGAAGCATTCCGGGCGTGACCGAGGTTGAAACTTTCGTCTACTTGAAATTAGCCAAACAAACCTACGCCTGGGGGACCAAGTGACCTTGCACGAAATCATTTCCGACGGTATATCCGTGGAAAGCATGAACAGAGAAAGCCATACGTACTCCGAGCGTGCTCGGCGCAACTTGTGGATGCACATGTCGCGCATGGGTGCCTACACGGACCACAACGAAGTGCCCATCATCGTGCGCGGTGAGGGCGTGCACGTCTACGACGCCAACGGCACGCGCTACTTCGACGGACTCTCAGGACTCTTTACGAACTCGCTCGGCCACGGCCGCACCGATATCGCCGAAGTAGCGGCCGCGTCGATGAAGGAACTGACCTTCTTTCCGATCTGGACCTACGCCCACCCCAACGCCATTGCTTTAGCCGAACGGCTGGCGAGCCTTGCCCCAGGCGATCTCAACCGCGTCTTCTTCACCACTGGTGGAGGCGAGGCGGTTGAGAGCGCCTGGAAGTTGGCCCGTCAGTACCACAAGCTGCGCGGCGAAACCGACCGTTACAAGGTCATCAGTCGTGACGTCGCCTACCACGGTACGACGATGGGTGCACTCACGATTACGTCACTGGACAGTTACCGCAAGCCCTTCGAGCCCCTGGTACCCGGCGCGGTCAAAGTGCCCGCGACGAACTTTTATCGCACCACTCAGTTCGCCGATGACCCCGAGGCCTTCGGTCTGTGGCAGGCGCGCCACATCGAAGAGGCGATCCTGCGCGAGGGGCCCGAAACGGTCGCCGCGGTCTTCTTAGAGCCCGTGCAAAACGCGGGCGGTTGCTTCACGCCGCCGCCGGGCTACTGGAAAGAAGTGCGCGCGATCTGTGACCGCTACGGCGTGGTTCTCGTGTCGGACGAAGTGATCTGCGCCTTTGGACGCATCGGTTCGTGGTTCGGTGGTCAAAAGTATGACTACGTCCCCGACGTGATTGTGGCCGCGAAGGGCATTACCGCTGGCTACGCTCCCCTGGGTGCGATGATCGTGTCGGACCGTATCGCCGAGCCCTTCCAAGACGGTGACGTCTCGTTCACCCACGGCTTTACCTGGGCCGGTCACCCGACCTCGGCCGCGGTGTCACTGAAGGTGCTCGACATCCTCGACAAAGAACACGTCATCGAGAACGTCAGGAATAATCAGGACTACTTCAAGGACCAGTTGAACGCGCTGAAGGACATCCCGATTGTCGGCGACATTCGCGGCACTGGCTACTTCTGGGGTATTGAGATCGTTAAGAATCAAGAGACGAAAGAGACCTGGGAAGGTGACGACGCGGAGCGTCTGCTACGCGGTTTCGTGACGCCCGAGATGTTCCGACGGGGCCTCATCTGTCGCTCCGACGACCGAGGCGACCCCGTCGTCCAGCTGGCGCCGCCGCTCATCTCCACGCGTGACGACATCGACTTCATGGTCGGCGTGATGCGCGAAGTGCTCACCGGAGCCTCCAAACTCGCCTTCTAGTGCGACCCCCTTCATCACTGTGGTGGACCACGCTCGGCGAACCGGTCGTCGCGCGCCCCGCGCTCAAAGGCGACCTCGACGTCGACGTCGCGATCGTGGGCGGGGGCTACACGGGACTGTGGACCGCGCGCGAATTAGTGCGTCGCGATTCGTCGTTGCGCATCGCGGTTTTGGAGCAGTCGGTCTGTGGCTTTGGGGCGTCGGGGCGAAACGGCGGGTGGGCCTCCGCCCTCTATCCCCTAAGTGACAGCCTCGTCCGTCGCCACTACGGCGACGAGTCGGCTCATCACCTTCGCCGCACCCTCCAAGGCGCGGTGCACACACTCGGTAGCGCCCTCTTCGAAGACGGCGTGGACGCCCACTTTCACCGCGGCGGCACCGTCGTCGCGGCGCGCAGCGAGACCCAAGCCCAGCGTCTGCGCGCGAGCGTCGACGAGGCGCGCGCGAACGGCGTCAGCGAGCAGGACCTCGCGTGGCTTGAGCGCGACGAGGCGCTCGAACATCTCAACTGCACAGCCCTCCTGGGTGCGACCTACACCCCGCACTGTGCGCGCGTGCACCCCGGGCGACTCGTGCGTGGACTCGCCGCAACGAACGAACGCCTCGGGGTGTCCATCTACGAGAACACGCGCGTCACGCGCGTCCTTCCCGCGACGAGTCGACGGCGCGCCACGGCACTGACGCCCTGCGGTGAAGTGCGCGCCAACTACGTCGTGCGCGCCACCGAAGCCTTTACCGCCACCTTGCACGGTGAACGTCGCACGGTCGTGCCGCTCTTTTCGCTCATGGTCGCCACCGAACCCCTGAGCGACGCCTTCTTTTCCGAGGTGGGACTTTCGAACTACGAAACCTTCGCCGACAATCGAAACCTGATTATCTATGGCCAACGCACCAAGGACAATCGACTGGCCTTTGGCGGGCGTGGCGCGCCGTATCACTTTGGCTCAACGATCGAGCCCCGCTTTGACGCGAACGATCACGTCTTTGGGCTGCTCGCGACGACGCTGCACGAACTCTTCCCCCAACTCGAGGGTTCAATTACCCATCGCTGGGGTGGACCGCTCGCGATGCCGCGCGACCACTCGCCCTTCGTGCAGATCGATCACGCCCGGGGCCTCGCCGCGGCGGGTGGCTACACCGGTGACGGAGTGGTCCTCAGTCACGTCGCCGCCACCGCTTTGGCCGATCTGCTCGTAGCGCCCGACGTCGAAACCGAGTACTCGCGACTTCCCTTCGTGCACCACGACCCTCGTCGCTGGGAGTTTGAACCACTGCGCTGGCTCGGCATCAACGCGGGCCTCGCCCTCGCGACGCGAGCCGATCGCGTTGAAGTACGCCACGACCGCTCGAGTCGCGCGCTTCGCGTGCTCGACCGACTCTACGACTCGTTCCCTCCCTGATCAGTGCAGGATGTTGACTGCCCGCGCCGCCACGACGGCGATGGTGACAAAAGAGACGAGTGACTCACTGGCGAAGAGCACCTTCGCGAGCGGCGTGAGGGGCATCGCGTCGGCGGGCGCGAAGCTCGTGCCGTTCGCGAATGAAGTGTAGAGGTAGTCCAGAAACCGCGGGTGCCAGTCTTTGGGCGCGAGCGTGGGATTTTCCATCTGGGGAAATTGGATATCGGGCAGCCGCGGGTCGCTACCCGCACGAAGATGCGGCCCTCCTCGATCAAACTCCCAAAACCACAGGCCAAAGACGATCACGTTGGTCAGCCAGACCGACACCGCCGAGTAGATCAGATTTCGACCCTGCTGGACGTGGGCGACCAGTAAGAGGTGCACGAGCAGTCCGACCGAAATCACGTTGGCGAGCGAGATCATGGCGATCGTCGCAATGGTGGCGCGACGCACCCAGGGCGAGTCGTTCGGGTGGCGGTGCTTACGCGTCGAGAGGGGGATAATGGGCAGCGCCACGATGATGGGAACGATCCAATGCGGTCCCACCGCGAGACGACTGGGCAGCACCGCGTAGAGACTCACGCACGCGATGAGTGCCAGCGAGGCCGGCCAGCGAGGCTCTTCGTGCTCGACGCTCATGCGCCTAGGCAACCGTCCCCGTCGACAGCTGCGCGACGCTCGGGAGCATGACCCCCGAGTGGCCCAGTGACTTCATCAGTTGGCGCAGGAGTTTTTTCGAGAGTGTGTGGACGTGCTTCGCCGACGGCTCGCTGATCTGGACGGGCTTGTTGTACGACAGCACCGTGAGCGACAACGTCGTCACGCGGTGTCCGCTCGTGACCGCTATTGACGAACTGTTGACTTCCCCGTAAGCGCCGGTCGTAATCGTCCAGAGAAAGCTGCCCAACGTCGAGCGACCACTGGCGCCCAAGCTCGTCAGGGCGATTGACTTTTTGCGGAAGGTGTAAATCGTCTGGTAGCCCTGGTGGTGGACACTCTTCGTCAGACCCGTGATGAGCGCGATGTCGGGGCGCACCATCTCGAGGGACAGACCAAAAAAGTTCGGCGATTTCACGGGCAGCGCGTACCAGGGCCCCTGCGCGACGTTGGCGTTGCGCAAATACAACCGACCCTTGATCAAGCGCACGTCCTCACTGACCGAGGTAAAGATCATCGGAAACTGGACGTTCGCGTCGACGCGACCACGATGAAAGTCGACGTTGAGCAGTGCGCTCAGGCCCGCGCCGGTGCCCGAGCGCATCGTGAGCGCCAGTTGTGCGCTCGAGGGCGGGTAGCCGTTCAAGGCGAAGGGGTCCTTCGCGAGTCCCGAGGGATTGTGATCGGTGACGGCGGCGACCACACCCACAATCGTCAACGCCAGGGCCACGACGGCGACGCTCAGGGCGCCGAAGCGTTTTCCCACTGCTCTCATGGGCCTACCCTACCGGCCCACTCGCCGCCTCCGGTTAGTGACTGGCGCGCTGAGTTAAGAGTTCGATAAGCAAATCGCGCGAAATGTTGCGTCCACTCGCGATGAATCCCACGCGCGAGTTTTGATCGTTAATGAGGTCGTGGGCAATCGCGGCGTAGGACGTGGCGGCCGAACCTTCCATGACGAGGCCGTTGACTTCGGCGATTTCAGCGACGGCCCCGCGAATCGCAATCTCGGGCACGACGAGCAGGCGCACACCGGCGCGTTCGATCAGCTCGTTGGTAATCGCGCCCTCGTCGCCGCCGCCCGCGAGGCCGTCGGCAATGGTCGGCCGGTGCACGACGTCACTCATCTTGGCGCCGCGCAATACGTGATAGAGCGCGCTCGACTCTTCGGGCTGCACGCCGGTCACCGTGACGTCCAGTCGTCCCGCCGCCGCGCGCGCGAGCAACGTGCCACTCAAGAGTCCGCCGCCGCCGACCGACACGACCAGGTGCTCGAGTTCGGGCGCTTGGTGAATCATCTCGTCAAAGACCGTCGCCTGGCCCGCGATCACGTTGGTGTCATTGAAGGGTGACACGTAGTGCAGCGAACGGCGCGACGCCAGTTCGAGGGCGTGCGCTTGCGCGTCGTCGTAAGACGATCCCACTTCAATCAACTCGACGTCGTACTTCTTTAACTTTGCGACCTTGGCCGCCGACGCGTTCGCCGGCACGACGACCGTCGCGCGCACTCCGAGCAACTGCGCGGCGTGGGCGATGCCGAGTCCGTGATTGCCCGCCGACGAGGTAATCACCGCGCTCGTCTCGTCGGCCTCTCTCACCGCACTCAGGGCGGCGAGCGCGCCTCGAATTTTGAAGGCGCCGGTGACTTGGAGCGATTCCAATTTCGCCCAGACGGGGCGTCCGCGCACGTTGAGGCGCACGGTCGGCGTGGGCACGAGATAGTCCGCGACGACGCGACGCGCCGCCTCCAACTGAGAGTCATTGGGGGCCAGTACCACTCGCAGCATCGTGGTCACACTACTTCTGTCCGCTCCTCAACTTTTTTACCGTCAGGTAAGGTCAGCGCGTGCACTCGCTCTTCGTTGTCGCGCTCGCGGCCACCTTGGCGTTCGTGGGCACGATGTTCGACAATTTCTTCGCCTTCGCCGCGCAACTCGTGGTCAGCGAACGCGAGCGCCACGCGCGCGTCAGCTGGGCCCACGCGGCGTCCATTACCCTGCTCGTCATCGTCGCCGCCGGCGTCGGATCGGTGCTGAGTGCCATTCCGCTTCGTCTCGTCGGACTGCTCGCCGTGGCCCCGCTCGCCCTGGCAGTACACGCGTTTCGCCATCGCGTCACGCGACCCCAATACCGGCGCGGCATCGTGGCGACCTTTGCACTGACCTTCAGCCTCGGCGGCGACAACATCGCCGTGTGGGTCCCCCTCCTGCGCGCGTCGGGCGTGGGGCACGGGGCACTGACCGTGGCGATCTTCGCCCTCTGGGAGCTGATCTTTCTCCTCGGCGCCCAGGCACTCGCGCGCCACGAACGAGTCGTCGCCTGGGGTGAACAGTTCGCTCCGACGTTTATGCCGTGGCTCTACCTCGCCCTCAGCGTCGCGGTCCTGCTGGAGTGCCACACCCTCTAGATCAAACGTGCGGGACGGTAGCGTGGCACTCATGGTAAAAAGCGCTGCTCAATTGACGCTGCGCCGATTGACCATCATCGTGGCCATTCAGTGGATGGGCGCGACGCTGGCACTGCCCTTGTTGCCGCTGTTCCTTGAACACCGCGGCGCGTCGCCCTCGCTGGTGGGCGTCGTGATGGCGTCGTTCTTCGTGGCGGGCGTCGCCACGCAGTTCGTGCTCGGTCACGTAGCTGACCGATTCGGACGTCGTCGCGTGCTCGTGGGGGCCCTCGTCACCTACGGGCTGGCGAGCATGATCTTCATGCTGCCGGTCTCGGCCGTCTGGTTTGTCGTCGCGCGCGCCCTCCAGGGTGCGTCCGCGGGTGCCTTTGAGGTGACCTCACTGTCGGCGGTCGCCGCTCTCTTTGCCGAAGCGGAGCGCGGACGCGCGATGTCGCGAATCTTCGCCGCGCAGATCTTCGGACTGGCCCTCGGGCCCATGGTGGGCGCACTGTCGAGCGTGGACCACTTGGGATACGCCTATTTCGTCACGGGCCTTATCAGCCTCGTCGCGGCGATTGTCGCTACCCGCACCTACCTGGGCGACGAACACATGACGAGCGAACCGCTACCGCCCTTGCAGTGGACTCAACAAGTGGTGGGCACCCTCTTCGCCGCGAGCGCTTCGGGACTCACCATTGGCGTCTACGAAGCGTGTTGGAGTCTGTTGTTGCACCTGCATCACGCGTCAACCTTGCAGATCCGACTCAGCTGGACACTCTTTGGACTGCCGATGGCTACCCTCAGTCGTTTTGGGGGCTGGCTCGCCGACCACGCCAACCGACGCGTCGTGAGTCTCGCGGGCATCTTGAGTGGCGCGCTCTTCTTGTCGATCTACCCCCACATTCACAACAACGTGGTGATCTTGTTCTTGGGATCGGTCGAGGCGATTGGCGCCGCGCTGTCGGTCGCGTCCATCTCATCGCTCATGAGTCAAGGTGCGCACCAACGCGAGCTCTCTCGCCGCCAAGGTCTCTATACGACCGCGAACACCGCCGCACTCGCCCTGGCGGCCGGCGTGTCGGGGGCACTGTTTTCCATTAACTCCGCGCTGCCCTTTACGGTCGTCTCGATCGTGTCCTCGGCCTTAGCGCTCACGACCCTGTGGTGGTGGCGCGACGTGCGCGGCCACATCACGCCCGACGCCACCACGACCTAAAAAGGGGGTCGACCGTGGTCGACCCCCCTTTTCGTGCGCGAACGCGAGTACTACTTCTTCCAGATTTGGTCCCACCGTGCCGAACCGCCGTCGGGGCTGAGGCAGCGTGTCGTGCCGTCGGCCGCCGTGCCGTACGCCCAGTTCTGGACGTTGCTGCGCGCGGCCCAGGCGTTCACCAAAGTGTCGAGCCACAGGTAGGGGATGTCCTTACCGAACTGAGTGTTGACCTTGGCCCAGGCGCCCTTTTGCGCCGCGGTGCCCGGACGCGAGGCGAGGGCTTTGAGCATGCTGCCTTCAACGACCGGGTCGCCCTGGTGCGCGAAGTTCACGGCACCGGCGATGAAGGTCCCCGCCGGCAACGCCGTCAGTCCGAGTCCCCCCGCCGCCGGCGACGTCGTCGCGGGCTGACTGAGGAACCACACGTAGTTCACCGACGGGTCCACGCCACCGAACTGGTTCCACTGTGAGCAGTCGTAGGTGCCGTAAATGACGTTGTTGATCAAGGTGCTCTGGACGTCGGCGCGCGAGGTCACCGTGATGCCAATGGCGCCGAACTGCTGTTGCAGGAAGCTAAAGACTTTCTGCGAGGTGGAACTGCCCGACACGATGTCGATCACGAAAGAGACCTTTGACACGCCGTTCTTCTTCTTGTACGCGTCGACCAACTTCTTCGCAGCCTTGGGGTTGTAGACCGGGTAGTGGGGGTTCTCGTAGAGCGGTGACGTCTTGCGGTACAGGCCGTCCGCGACGAGACCTTCTCCGCCGTCAATCACCTTCCGGTACGTCGCGCGGTTAATCGCCATGGCGCAGGCCTTGCGAATCGAGACGTCGTTCAAGACGGGCTTGAGCTTGGTGTTCCACTGGCCCGTCGAGGGATCCACGGCGCCGGTCGTGCCGAGATACACCGCTTCTTGCACCGCGGTGGGTACGGCTTGACCCTTCAAGATGTAGGGCAGCGCACCGGGCACGCCGACGGAAGCGAACTCGCCGGCCCAGGCGAAGTACTGGTTCATGGTGCCCGTCGTATTCACGATTAAACAGTTAATCGACGGATCACGCGGAGCGGCGATGTCCGTGAGAACCGAGACGCCGCCCATTTTCTTCAGGGCATTGATCTGGGTGCCGTCTTGTTGGAGGATCATGTCCACCGAACCCGACTGCAGCGCCTGGTTACGCGAGGCCGGGTCGACGATGGTCTTGAAGTTGATGCCGTCCAAGTACGGCAGCGACCGTCCGTGCGCGTCGACGCGCCAGTAGTTCGGGTTCTTCTTGAACTTTGACTCGACGCCCACTTGCCACGAGACCACTTCGAAGGGCCCCGTACCTACGGGTGTGCCCGTAAAGCTCGGCGAGAAGGACGACGGGTGGGCCATGTAGCAAATCTGCGTCTCCGCCAGCGAAATTGGGAAGGCCGAGAAGGGGATCACCATGTTGTAGGCCACGGTGTAGTTGTCGATTTTGGTCACCGAAGCGATGATGGGCTTAATGGCTAGTCCCACCGTGACGTCCGCGTTGGCCGCGTTGTAGTTCGCCACGACGATGTCGGCGTTAAAGGGATCGCCGTTGGTAAAGGTGACGCCTTGGCGCAACTTGATGGTCCAGACCGTGTAATTCGCGTTCGGTCGGGCCGATAGAGCCAACATCGGTAACGCCACTTTGCCGTTGGCCGACATGACAAAAAGTGGGTCGTAGAGCGCGTTCGCCACGCAAAAGCCCGACGCGTCCATTTTGCCCTGCGAGCCATTAAAGACGTGGTAGTTCGGCACGTCCGAAAGTGTGCCCACGGTGAGGGTGCCGCCATTTCGGGGCTTGGCCTTGCTGACACCCACCGTTGCCCCCGCGACGCTCGCCAGCATTCCATCGACGACGGTGCCGGCCATAGCGACGCCACCTACGGTCGCTGCTGAATGCGTAAGAAACGATCGACGATCGAACGTTGACGACATTGCTGTCCCACTTTCCCCCCGGAGCGGCCACCTTGTGCGGCATCTCCACTGCGCGCAACTTAGCAAGAAGTTACCCAGGGGTATGGTCACCGAAAACAGCGACGCCCGTCGGTACTACTCAGGGCTCAGGCGGAGGGAGGGACCGCCTGAGCCCTGAAATCTACAATCCGGTGTTCGTTAGTACGCGCCACCAAAGCCCTGCGGGCCCCCAGGGGGCGGCCCGGCGGGTTCGCCGCCGCCAAAGCCAGCGCCCATCGGGCCCGCGAAAGTACCGATGAAGACGTTGGCAGCGTCAAAAGTCGTGTGATTACTGGCGACGGTGCCGCGCGCGGCAATGAACGAGCCTACGGTGACGTCACTCAACGTGGCGCTCGCGCCGTTCTTCGTGTACGTCGTAGCGCCCGTCACGTCGACGGTGGTCTGGAGCCCGTCGGGGTTCGCGAGCGTGATGACGTTGCCCGAGACGCCTACGACTTGGCCGAGGATATGAGGCGTCTCAATGTTCACCTCGGTCGCGGTGGTGGCGTTGGTGGGACTCACGCGTACGCGCACGTGGTCGCCCACGGCGAGGTCACTGAGCGAAGCGCTCTGGCGATCTTTCGTCACGACCGTGTTCGAGGTCAAGGTGAACGTCGTCGCGGTGCCCCTCGGCGTGGTGAGGGTGAGCGAGTTGGCGCTGACGGCGCTGACGAGACCACCGGCGAAGGCGTGGACACAGGGACCTTTAGCTCGCTCGGGCGCGCTCGAGCGGTGGGTGGCCTCGGCGCGGTGCGTCGCGGCACCGGCGGCACCGATTCCGGCGACGGCGCCACCGGCGGCGAGTGCGCCCACGACGACGAGCGCGGGAATTCGACGCCTCATCTTGGACTTCGTAGTGCGGTACATAGGGCCCTACTTTCTGTCTTCTCGGGGGGAGGTGAGAACAACAAGTGCAGTCTGTCGAGCCAAGTTGTAAATGAGGTGGTAGCGGACTAAGAAGGTCCTAAATGTGGTCAATTGTTTCGTCCGCATCAATTTCATCGAAAGCCCCGACGCGACCACCGCCTTCACGCCGAGGGCGAGCGCGAGC
>NCBD01000129.1 GCA_002255315.1 Actinobacteria bacterium 21-64-8
TTGACAACGTGGCGGTGTTCGCGCTGCCGTACTGGGCGAACTGCGCTGCGACGTCGGGCTCGCTCCTGCCCGGCGCGACCTCAAGTCCGCTCGCAAGACGCAGCGCCGCTGGAATGTGCGCGAACAGGTCCTCAAAGGACGTCATGCCCAAGAACCTCAGCATGCCGGCCACGTCTTCGTCAGTATGGGGCAGATAGTCAGCCACTCAGGACTCCTTTTGAACGAAGGGCAGTGCGACGACCGTCGCATCGAGTTCGCGCCCACGCAGCACGACCGTCACGGCGGAACCGGGTTCGAGCGCCCGCGAGAACAGACCCAGGCCAATGCCGCGCTCAAGCGTGGGCGAAAAGTTGCCCGACGTCAGCGAACCAATCGATTCGCCCGCGACGAACACCTCGGCGCCGTCTCGTAGGGGCTGGCGACCCCCTACGGCGACACCAGTGAGAAAACGAGCCACCCCGCGTTCGCGTTCGCGTTCGACGGACGCTCGACCGCGAAAGGTTTCCTTGTGCCAACCAAGTACCCAACCGAGCTTCGCTTCGAGCGTGGTCGAGTGCAACGTCAGTTCGTGACCGTAGAGCGGCAGCGCCGCTTCGAGACGAAGCGTGTCGCGCGCGCCGAGTCCGGCGGGCGTGACCTCCGCCGCGATAAGTCGCTCGAATATCTCTGCCGCGACCTCGTTCGGCGCGGCAATCTCGAGGCCCGCTTCGCCGGTATAACCGGTGCCCGCGACGCGCACTTCAACACCACCAAAGTCAAATCGCGTCACGCGAAACCTCGCCACGTCACCGAAACGCGCGTCAACCCGAGCCGCTTTAGCGCGCGCGTTAGGACCTTGCACCGCCAACACACAGCGTTCACTCGTCACGTCCACGCCCGGCAGTGCCGACATCACCCCGTTGGTATTCGAGGCGTTGGGCATGACGTCAAACTCGTGCGCGCCGACCCACCAGACGATGATGTCATCGACGACACCCCCGTCGTCGTTGAGCAGGTGCGTGTACTGCGCGCGACCGGGAGCAATTTTCGTTAAATCGTTGGTCAGGGTTCGTTGGAGCACCTCAAACATCTCGACACCGTCACAACGAACGGTACCGAGGTGACTGACGTCAAAGACCACCGCGTCGCGCCGGCACGCCAAGTGCTCGGCGACGGTACCCGTGGCGTACTGCAACGGCATCTCCCAACCACCAAAGGGAACAATCTTTGCGCCGAGTGCTACGTGCGCGTCGTAGAGAAAGGGGCGGCGATGCTCCATGGTCGTCACGCGGCTCTCTTGTGGTCGAAGGGAAGATCGTGTTTAGCGACTAAATCGAGGAAGTCGCGTTGGTAGACCACGATCAAGTTCAATTCGGGATAAAGCTCACGAAACTCGCGAATTTTACGATTCTTTTTGGTCACGAGGCGCTGCTCGAGCACGGTGAGCTCGACGAACACGCTGAGATGTGGCAGATAGAAGTCGGGGCGAAAGCCCTTCGTGGGCGAACCCGAGTCGTCCCAGGCCAGGGGGAACTCCACCGGTTCGTAGTACCACTCGTGACCGTAGAGCGTGAGCAGTCTGGCGAAAAGATCTTCGCTCGGGTGAGCAAAGGCGTCGCTGCGTGAGCGCAGCGCGCTGGGGTGACGCCACGAGAACGCAGCGTCCGATGTCGGGGCGATCACGCCGAGGCGGCCTCCCCCTCCGACGTTGAGTGTTGGAGTTGGAGGGTCGTTGACAGTTCGGCAACGACGCCTCCCAGGGGCACAATATTGAACACGCCTTGACCGCCGCGCATGAGGTCAACGAGTTCGCCGTCGTCGTGCGCGAGCACCGAACCAGCGCTACTGAGCACTAACGAACTCGAGGCGAGATCAGCGCCCAGTGAGTCGCGCAGGCACTCGACGGCCTGGCGAGCGCGCGCGAGTGATACGCCCGCGTTCAAGAGTGATTTGATGACCTTCACTTCGAGCAGGTCACCGTAGGCGTAGGCACGCTTCGAGCCACTGCCCTTCGCCGGGGTTATCGAGGGCGTCACCAGATTGGTCCTCGCCCAGTAGTCCAGCTGACGGTACGTCACGCCCGTCAACCGACATACCGTGGGGCCACTGAACCCGTGTGTAATGGAATCTGTCATGGTGAGCTCCCTCCCGACCGAGGCACCACCAGACTACCGTGCGCACTACATAGATGTAGTTAGATTTTGAACCCGCACCCCATGGGCCCCGCCTTCGGCTGGAGCGGGCTGATAGGCGATTTACGAGGTCAGCAGGTCGGGGCGACCTATCGCGCTCGTCGATGCTTCGGCGTAACGCCGCGGAGGCATGCGTCCCGCGAGAAAAGCCTGGCGCCCCGCGCGAACCCCGTCGCGAATCGCCGCCGCCATCAGCACCGGTTCGAGCGCTCGGTTGATCGCCGACGCCGCTAACACGCCCGCGCAGCCCAACTCCATCGCGAGCGCGGCGTCTGAGGCCGTACCCACGCCAGCGTCGAGCAGCACCGGCACGCTGAGTCGCTCGGTGATGAGGGCAAGGGCGTGGGGGTTACGAATACCCAGGCCCGAGCCAATGGGCGAACCAAGCGGCATCACCGCAACGCAACCAAGCTGCTCGAGGCGCTCGGCGACGATGAGATCGTCCGACGTGTAGGCCCACACTTCGAATCCCCGCTTCACCAGTTGGTGGGCGGCGTGCAGGGTTTCGGTCGTGTCAGGTAAAAGTGTTTGTTCGTCACCGATGATCTCGAGTTTGACGAGGTTCGTCTCAAACGCTTCGCGCGCCATTTCGGCGATTTTGAGCGCCTCGGGTGCGCTGTAGCAGCCGGCGGTATTAGGCAGCAAGGCGATACCCAACTCCGCGAGCAGTTCATAGAGAGATCCGGGCACGGTGTGATCGACGCGGCGAAGAGCGACCGTCGCGATGGTCGCCTCCGAAGCGCTCAGTGTCGCGCGCAATACCTCGAGCGATCGAAAACCGCCGCCGGTACCGATTACGAGCCGCGAAGACGTCGAAACGGAACCGACGTTGAGGGTGTCGTGCACGACAGCAATCGTACTCACGAGTCGAACTAAGTTAAGTCCGTGCAACCCGTCACTGCCTTAACGATTGCGGGTTCGGACTCTGGTGGTGGTGCGGGGATTCAGGCGGACCTGCGCACCTTTAGCGCCTTTGGCGTGCACGGCACTTCCGCCATCACGGCCGTGACGGCGCAGAACACCCGCGGTGTCGCGGCCGTGCACCAGATTCCCGTCGACGATGTCGAAGCGCAAATTCGTGCCGTCATTGAGGACTTCGACGTGCGCGCGTTCAAAACGGGCATGCTCGCCCAACCCCGCACGGTAGAGCGGGTCGCGGACATGAAGCGTGCCGGACTGCTCGGGCCGCTCGTCGTCGACCCCGTGCTCGTCTCGACGAGCGGCGATTCGCTGATGATTGACGGCGGCGTCGAGGCGTACCGCGACGCGTTGCTACCACTGTGCGATCTCGCCACACCCAATCTGCACGAAGCGGCGCTGCTGTGCGGAGTCGCCATCGGTGACATTCACACGCCCGAAGACATGGCCGCGCTC
>NCBD01000130.1 GCA_002255315.1 Actinobacteria bacterium 21-64-8
CTCGCGCTAGTCGCGCATCGAATCCACGATCTGGTGGACCATCTCTTCGGTCGTGTTCGGGTGCAAGAAAGCGAGGCGCGCGACCGTTTCGCCCTCCCATTTGGTGGGCGTCACGAAGGCGATCTGTTCGTGCAAGAGCCACTTGCTCCACTCGTTGTAGCGTTCGGGCGACCAGCCGCGTCGTCGAAAGAGCACGACCGAAAGACTCGAGGGGCGAACCATTTCGAGGTGGTCGGCCTCGTTAATGAGGGTTTCGGTGAGTCCCGCCAACGTAATCGCGCGCTCGACCGCACTCTCGTAGGCGGCGACGCCGTTGGTCGCGAGCGAGAACCAAAACGGTAAACCGCGAGCGCGCCGCGAAAGCTGAATACCAAAGTCCGAGGGATTCCAGTCGTAGTGATCGTCGTCGCCTTCGTGGAGCACGTCGAGGTAGCTGGCTTGTTGGGCGAGGGCCTTACGCGCCAGCGAAGGCTGACGATAGACCAGCGCGCAGCAGTCCAGTGGCGCGAACAGCCATTTATGGGGGTCGACAATGAAGCTGTCGGCGTGACGAATACCACTCATCAGTGGCGCGTGCGTGGGCGAAAAGATGGCGGCGCCCCCGTAGGCCCCGTCGACGTGAAACCACAGGTCGTGTTCGCGCGCGTACGAACCGAGTCCCTCGAGATCGTCGATGATGCCGGCGTTGGTGGTACCGGCCGTGGCGACGACGGCGACGACGTTCTCGCGATGAGGATCGTTCGCGAGTGCCGCTTCGAGTGCGCCGAGCGTGAAGCGATGATCGTCGGTCGTGACGAGCAGTGGTTCGACGTCGAGTACGTGGAGCGCCTTGCCAATACTCGAGTGCGCGTCGGCCGAGATGGCAATGCGCACCGATCGCGGATCAAGGTCTGGGTGTTTGGCACGTCCGACGTCGCGCGCGACGGTGAGGCTCGACAGGTTGCCAATCGAACCGCCCGACACGAAGGCGCCCCCGGCGCCAGCGGGCATCCCGGCGCGCTCGGCGAGAAAAGAGAGCGCCTGATTTTCGGCGACGACCACGCCGCGCGACTCGAGCCAACTCGTGCCGTTCAGCCCCGAGCACGCGACCACCATGTCAAAGAGCAACGAGTTCTTGGTGGGCGCGTTGGGGATGAAGGCGAGAAAGCCTGGTGAGTCAATCGACACCACCGCGGGCGCCAGGTCGTGGCGAAAGTGTTCGAGTACTTCGACCGGATCGCGACCGTCGCGGGTGATGAGTTCACGTATCCGCTCATCGTCAATGTCGAACGCGCTGCCAAAATCGAGGGGAACCGGGTCCATCGAGAGCCGTTCGCGACAGTAGGCGAACACCGCCTCACCGAGCTCTTCGTCGTAATTAAACATCTGGTGCCCCATTGCACAACCTTTCAATTTTGGTCCCTTGCTATCGTACGCAACTTGAGCCCGTGCGCTTCAGGCGCCTCAAGGAGGCGAAGTAGCATCCTCCAATGGCGAAAATGCGCGTTGGCTACCTGGGGCCCGAGGGTTCGTTCTCGCACGAGGCGGTGATGAGTGTCGAGGACGTCGAGCCAGTCGCGAGCCCCTCGATCGCCGACCTGCTCAGCGACGTCGCCGCAGGGGCCCTGGAGCGCGCGCTCGTGCCGCTCGAAAACGCGCTCGAGGGGACCGTTTCGGCGACCATTGACGGACTCGTCTTTGACCACGATCTCGTCATCGTGCGCGAGATCGTGCTGCCTATTCACCTGCACCTCCTCGCCCGTCCGGGCGTCACCCTCGACGAGGTGACCTCGGTGCGTAGCTACGTGCACGCCCTGGCCCAGGTGCGCGGACTCGTGCAGCGACTTCGCGTGGAGACGGTGCAAACGACCTCCACCTCGCAGGCCGCGCGCGACGTCGCCGAGTCCGCTGAGCCCTGGGCCGCGGTTGGTTCGCGTTTGGCCGGAGCACTCTTTGGACTGGACGTACTCGAAGCAGACGTCGAAGATCACCCCGACAACGCCACGCGCTTTGTCGTCGTGGGACGAGGCGACGTCGCCGCCGCGACGGGCCACGACCGTACGACAATTGTCTGTTTTCAAGACGCCGACCGGCCGGGTTCGCTCTATGGCATCTTGGGCCGCTTCGCTGCGCGCGATATCAACTTGACCAAACTCGAGAGCCGCCCCACCAAGCGCGGACTGGGCGATTACTGCTTCGTGATTGAGTTTGAGGGCCACGTCGTCGACGACGTCGTCGCCGACTGTTTGGTCGATCTTCAAGCGCACCTCGCGCGCGTCAAGTTTCTTGGGTCCTACCCCGTCGTCGGGGCGGGAGCCAGTGATCGTCGCGCGGAAGTCGCCGACGCCCGCGCGAGCGCGTCGAAGTGGATCGCCGCGATTCGCGCTCGCGTGACACCGCTCTAGCGCGAGCGGTGGCGACGCGCGAGAACGCCCGCGACGAGGTGCGTGCGTTCGGGCGACGGTGTGGCGGAGGGAGTGGGATTTGAACCCACGGTGGGCAAGCCCACGCCGGTTTTCAAGACCGGTACATTCGGCCGCTCTGTCATCCCTCCGTGCACCATCTTACTGGAATCGATCTTGGCGATTCGAGGTGGCGTGCGCGTCGAGCGGCCGCTAACTCTTTTTGCGCGCGCGAGCGCGCGCGGCTTGCTCGAGGAGCACCTTGCGAAGACGAACGGACTTCGGCGTGACCTCAACGGCTTCGTCTTCGGCGATGAACTCCAGCGCCTGTTCGAGCGAGAAGATGGTGGGCGGCGCGATCTTTTCCGTATTGTCGCTGCCCGAGGCGCGCATGTTGGTGAGCTTCTTTTCCTTGGTGGGATTGACGTTCATCTCTTCGGTACGCGCGTTCTCGCCCACGATCATGCCTTCGTAGACTTCGACGCCGGGCCCGACGAACAAGACGCCGCGCATCTCCAGGTCGAGCAGGGCGTTACCCGTCGTGTCGCCACGACGGTCCGCGACGAGCACACCCTTTTGACGAAGTCGGATGTCGCCAAACCACGGGGCGTAGCCGTCTGAGGTCGTGTGCATCATGCCCGAACCTCGCGTTTCGGTCATGAATTCGGTACGAATACCGACCAGTCCACGCGCGGGGATGCGCCATTCGAGGCGAACCCAACCGGTGCCGTGGTTCACGAGGTCGGTCATCGTACCTTTTCGCGTGGCGAGCAGCGTCGTGATGGCACCTACGAACTCTTCGGGTGTGTCGATGGTGACGTGCTCCATCGGTTCGTGGAGTTTGCCGTCGATGGTTTTGGTGACGACCTGGGGCTTGCCGACGGTGAGTTCGAAACCCTCGCGGCGCATCGTCTCGATTAAGACCGCGAGTTGCAACTCACCGCGACCTTGCACCTCCCAGGCGTCGGGACGTTCGGTCGCCAGCACGCGCAGTGACACGTTGCCCACGAGTTCGCGGTCGAGACGGTCTTTCACCATGCGCGCGGTGAGGAGCTTGCCCTCGGTGCCCGCCAGTGGCGAGGTGTTGATGCCGATGGTCATCGAGAGGCTCGGCTCGTCGACGTG
>NCBD01000131.1 GCA_002255315.1 Actinobacteria bacterium 21-64-8
GGTTGTTTGTGCCAGGGTGTATTTCGACGCCAGCGAGGGGAAGTTGGCCCCGTGGCCCTTGGACATCGCGAGCGTTAACACGCTTGGCTCTAGGTAGCCAATGGTCAGTTTGTTGGCCGCGAGATCACTGAGCTCTGCCGCGAATGACGTGTAGGCAATTTCCTTCAACGTCGTGACGTGCGGCTTGGGCGCCCCGGTGTAGTGCGGATTTGACGTGAAGGTAGCGTTGCCGTTGGCGTCGAACGTCGTGAGAGTCCAGGGGCCGTCGACGCCCGACTGCCAGAAGCGACCGGTGAACGACTTGGTGTTGGTCGCGAGTGTGTTCAGATAGCTTAAGACTGGCGCACACGCCGAGATGGTCGCTGCCGCACCGTAAGCTCCCGTGGCGCAGCGCGGCGCCGGCCCGGTCGCGGTGCGACTCCAACGAGTCGACATGGGCGTGATTTGTGACAGGTAGTTGTCAAGTACGTAGTTCAAACTTTCGGGCGAGCTGAAATGCAAGGTCACGACGTTGCCCGCGGCGCCCACGGCGCTTAACTGATCGGGAATGCCATAGCCCGGCGTGTACGAACAAAAGTCGGTGGGATTCGATTTGAAGAGATTGAGGAAGAACTTGACGGAGCTCGCGTCCACTACTTGGCCGTTTGTGAATCGCCATCCTTTGAGCGTGATACTGAACGTGCGTCCATGATCGGTGACGCGAGGTGGACTGGCCAGTGAAAGCGGGTACTGCACGGCGGTGGAGGTTCCAAGTCCGAACCAGTAGAGCGGACGAAACATCAGTTGCTGGAAATCTTGCACGTTGTTGGTCGACGCGTGAAGGCAGTCGTCGAGCGGAAAGATGAAGTTCGGGCTCGCGCCGGGCGCCTCAGCGACACTGATGGCGGCCGGGGCGGCTTGGGCGCCCCGGGGGGCAACGAGTGCCGAGCACAGCAAGGTCAGCACTGCGAGTGCGCCGAGCAACTTTTTCAACGGTCCAGGTGGTTCTTCGAAAGCGACGTGGTCGCAGGGGGGTGAAGGAGACGTTTTCTATTCATCATCGTGTTGTGCAGTCTCCCCGCGCGGTCGCGCATGATTCCACTATGCATTCTTTCACGTCACCGCGGCGCTTGGTACCTCGGTGGATGGACGCGCCTGACGCCACGGTGCTCGGGGACCGTGGTCTGGTATGGCCCGAAAGGCGCTGGGCGTGTCGTCTGGCGACCAGGGCCCGTCTAACGCTCTAAGAGTCGAACCTCAAACGCGTCGCGCAGGGCGTCACCGATGTAGTTAATCGCGACGACCACCAACACGAAGACGATGGCCAGGGGATACACCTCCCACCAGTAGCCGTTTTGAATCTGTTCGGCGCCTGTTTGGAGCATGGTGCCCCAGTCTGTATTTGGCGTTTGAATGCCGAGACCCAAGAAACCAAGAGCGGAAAGAAACAAAATGGCGTCCGCGACGGAGAACGTCGCCACCGTGACGATATTGCTGATGGAGTTGGGGAATACGTGACGTCGAATGATGTGCCACTTACCAGCGCCCATGGAGACGGCCGCGTTAGCGTAGTCAAGATTTCGAATGAGCAGTGCGTCACCTCGAATGATGCGCGCGTTGCCCCACCAACCCGTGAGCCCGATGATCGAGATCAAAAAGACGGTCGAACGACCAAAGATGGTAATCAGGGTGAGAAGTAAAAAGAGGTAGGGGATTGAAAGAAACGCGTCAATCAATCGCATCAGCACCGTGTCAACGATGCCACCAAAGAATCCGGCGACCATTCCGTACAGCGTGCCCACGACAATCGTGATAACGCCGGCCAGAAAGCCGAGGGTGAGCGAATACTCACCCGCAAAGAAAATACGACCCAGTTCGTCGAAACCGTTGCTGTCCGTGCCGAGCCAGTGCTGGGCCGACGGTGGCTCGTTTTGGGGGGTGTTGAAGGCGATTGCTTGATTCGTTTGGTTCGTGGGATGCAGGTGGGGAATCAAGAAACAGGCCACCGCGAGAATTACGATGTACACACACGAGACCAACGCTAATTTGTTGCCCGCAAAGATGCGAAGGCGTTGACGCCACATCGGCACGGGTGCATCGTCCGAGACCGGCACACTCATCGCTTCGACTAGATCGCTCATCGTGAGTGCTCCAGACGGATTCGAGGATCAACAATGGTGAGAAACACGTCAGCGAGGAGGTTGCCCAACAGGGTGAAGACCGCCACCAACAGGGTGATACCTAAGACCGTCGGAATATCAGTTTCGAGGGCGGCATTAATTGTTTGAACACCGATTCCTGAGTAGTTGAAGACGTCTTCAATAATGAGTGCGCCGCCGAAGAGCGCGGGGATGGAGAGGCCCAGAATCGTAATAATTGGTCCCAAGGCGTTTCGAAGGGCGTGGCGCCACAGCACCCGCCGGTTATTGCAACCCTTGGCCCGGGCCGTTCGAACGTAGTCCTGGACGAGGACCTCGAGGACGGTGCCTCGCATGAATCGACTCAACGCCGCGACCGAGAGCAGGGTCAAACAGCCAACGGGCAAGATGAACGCCTTCGGGTCAGTGAAGATCGCCCACGGTGCGACGCCCGAGGGTGGTGAGATCGGTAGATGCGGCCAGTGGAATCCAAAGGCGTCGATGACCAAGATGCACAGCAGGAATGATGGCACCGCGTACAAGACAAAGGCGGTACCGGTCGCGGCATAGTCGACGGTGGTGTTGCGGCGAGATGCTTGAAGGATGCCCAGAGGAATGGAAATCAGCACAGTAAAGATCAGCGAACTTAAGGCGAGCCACAACGTACGAGGTACGTAGAGGCTGATGATGGAATTTACCGCGAGGCTCTGCTTATACGAGGTGCCGAGGTTGAAGTGAAAAATTAACTGATAAAAGTACTGGTAGAGGCGAACGAAATAGCTCTCGGTGAGTCCGTGGAGTTTCGAATAGACGTAGACGTTGTACGGAGTGCTTCGAGCACCTAGCACCGCGTAGGCGGGAGCCTCAATACCGTGTGGCTGGAAGTAGGGCAGCGTGAAGGTAATGGTGATAATGATGACGAGCACGATGGCCGATTGCACCAACCGACGCAGAATGTACGAGAGCACCAGGAAAGATTACCATCGTCGCCACCACGCAAAGTCCGTCAGGGACTGAGAAAAGGGACCCTTGCGGGCCCCTTTTCTCATGTAATTTCTGTTGTCGTTAACTTGGACGACCCTGGAGTAGCGCTGTTAAAAGGAGTAGTACTCCGGGGTGAAGTTCAACAAGACACTCTGGAAGCCAATGGAACTCTTCAGTGTCTTAATGACTTCGCTCGTGCCCGACGCCAACGGGTCGTACAGCACCGGCACTTGGTCGGCGGTGTACTGGGCGTAAGTGGTCAACTTGGTGTTCGCGGCCAACGTCGCCTTGATGAGCGAGTCCATCTTGGCGTCGCTGTACTGGCCACTGTTCGAGCCCGCTCCGGTCAACAACAACGGCTCACCCGAGGGGAAGTAGTCCGGCGCGTACAGCCAGCCGAAGGGCACGCACCGGCCGCCTGAGCGAAGGGTGCGGTGGTGTGAGTCGTCGTGATACCAATCGTCGCCCAGTCAGCCAAAATGGCGTTCATCTCGGTGTCCAGCGACGGGGTACCAGAGGCCCATTCCACGCTCAGCGTCAACGTCGCGCCCTGGGCAATGCCCGCGCCACACTGGTTGGCACCGGTGCCGGGACTCGTGCAGGTGAGCGACGTGCCCGACTTCGTCCAGCCGTGACTCGTCAGCAAACTGGCGGCCTTGGTCAGGTTAAAGGGATAGGGCTGCGTGATCTTTCCCGATTCGGAGGCAGGGGTCGACGGCGGAATCTCACTCCAAGTCGGCACGCCGTAGTTCTTGAACGCATTCTTAATAATCGCGGCCTGGTCGATAGACATCTGCAGAGCCTGGCGAATGTAGAGCTGCTTCAAGAACACTGATCCGGGGTTGGCGCCGAAGTTGAGGTTCATGTAGTTGTTGGCGAAGTCAGTGTTGACGATCAAGTTGTACTTGTGCGCAATCTGCGGCCAGTTCGGACCGGCCTTACCGGGCGACGGTGCGGGTGCGGTCAGGACTGAAGGGTCCACGTAGCCCAGGTCGATGTTGCCCGCGACCAACTGGTTCTGCTCGGCGGTTGACGTCGTAAAGGCCACCAACTTGACGATCTTGATCTTTGGCTTCACGGGGCCCGAGTACTTCGGGTTCGCGGCGAACGTGGCGTTACCCAAGTTGTCCATCGACTTCAAGGTCCACGGACCGTCGACGCCACTCTGCCACATCTTGCCCGAGAAAGTAGCGACTTTCGAGGCCTGCGCGTTCAAGTAGGTCCAGACCTTCTTGCACGACGCAATCGTCGAAGCGGCGCCGTACTTACCGTTCGCGCAGTGGGCGTTGGCCGTCCTGCCGTTGGTGGTATTCCACGAGTTGGCGAGCGGAGTAATCGTCGCGAGCTCGTTGTCAGTAAACCACAGCGGGTTCACGGAAGCGGTCAACGAGATAGTGACTCGGTTTCCATTCGCCACTGCCGTCTTAACCTGGTCAGGAATACCAAGACCCTTGGAGTAGGTGCAGAACTCCGATGGTTCGGCCTTGAAAAGGTTCAAGAAGAACATGACGGATTGACCATTGACGGTCTGTCCGTCGGCGAACTTCCACGGCTTCACGTTGATGACGACCGTACGGTTTCCGTTTTTATACACCGGCAACTTACCAACCGAAATTTGAGGTTGTAGCGCGGCGCTCGCACCGAGACCGAACCAGTACAGCGGTCGGTACATCATCACTTGGAACTGTGAGGTGTTCGCCACCGTGCAAACCGACGGTGAATAATAGGGAAAAATATAGTTAGGTGCCGCGTTCGCACCCTCAGCAATCGTGAGTACCTTGTTCGCTGCTGCCGCACTACTAATGGTTGGTGCTATCAGCCCTAACGACATAGAGCCAGCGGCTATCGCCATTGTTAGCGCAAGACGCATCTTGCCTTTTTGCAACATATTGCCTCCCAGTGCCACTTTCGTGGTCACCTCAATATTTATGAAAATCGTGTCCCCAGTCGGCGACCAGGCACACTGTATCCCTTGATTTCTGGCGTCCACAATTTTTCGATTGTTTTCACGTCCATCTACTTCCCACCTTTGGACCGTGACTCGAAAAAAGCCGCGCTTTGATCGCGCGTTCCGAGCTTCGAACGCGACGCGGGTGATTGGAATGTCGCGGCTTCGCCTTACCCAATTTTGGCTAGAAATCAAGGAAGTTGACGCCGACCATCGGTCGCGGGGCTCGCTCGCGCACCCCCGAC
>NCBD01000132.1 GCA_002255315.1 Actinobacteria bacterium 21-64-8
CCGTCGAGGGGCGTCTCATCGCGAAGACCCGCGCTCGCGAACTGCCCCCCTACGTCTGTCAACTCGGTGACGCCCTGGAGACCCTGGGGAGCGTCGAGGTGAACGTTGAGATTAAAAATCTCCCCACCGAGGCCGGTTACGACGAATCCGACGCGTTCGTGCGCGCCGTGGTCGCCCGGGTGCGCGAGCACGCGAGGGTTGAAGGGATCTTGTTCTCGTCGTTTGACCTCGCGACGTGTTTGAGCGTGCGAGAGTGTGCCCCGGACTACGACGTGGGGTGGTTGCTATGGAAGCGCTCGGTCGTCGAATCCCTCGAACCCGCTCTTTCGTACGGTTTTCGCGCGCTGCACCCGCACTATTCGACGGTGGGTTCGGCCGACGTCGCCCGCGCGCGCGACGCGGGGGTGGCGCTTAACGTGTGGACCGTGAATCACCGCCGCGACCTCCTACGCTTTAGTCAGTGGGGTGTCGAGACGCTCATCACCGACGAGCCCGTCGTGGCCCTGGCGCTGCGAAACGAGCGAGCCTGATTCGTACCGTCCGGTAATGGCCTAGATTGTGGGCCATGAACATCGTCGTCTGCGTCAAGCAGATACCCGACCCGGCCGCTCCCCAGTCCTTTGACGCGTCAAACAATCTGGATCGCTCGGGCAAACTCATCCTCGACGAAGCCGACACGTACGGCGTGGAGATGGCCCTGCAGCTCGTCGATAAGGCGGGCGGCGGCGAGGTCACCGTCGTGTCGATGGGCTCAGCCAGTGACGTCGCGGGTATTCGCAACGCGTTGGCGATGGGTGCCGCCAAGGCCGTCATCGTGAGCGACGAGGCGCTTCGCGGCAGCGACGCGCTCGCGACACTCGCCGAGCTGCTCCAACTGCCCTCGATTACCTTCGCCAAGTCCGTCGAGATTGACGGAACGACCCTCAAGGTGGAGCGCCAAACCGAGTCGGGGTACGACGAAGTGACCGCGCCCTTGCCCTGCGTGGTGAGTGTCACCGCCGGTGTCGTCGAACCGCGTTACGCCTCCTTTAAGGGCATCATGGCCGCCAAGTCCAAGCCCCTCCAGACCTTGAGCGTCAGTGAACTCGGCCTCGACGGTCAAGTCGGCGCCGCCGGCGCCGGTCAGGCCATCGTCGAGGTCGTCGCCGCTGAAGCGCGCCAGTCCGGTGAAAAGTTTGTCGACGAAGGCGACGGCGCCGACAAGATTGTCGCGTTCCTCGAATCCATCAAAGTTCTTTAGGAGTCCCGATGTCTATTTCCTCTTTGTGGGTTGTCGCCGAGCCGTCGAACGGATCTTTCACGACGACGAGCCTTGAACTGCTCACTCAGGCGCGCGCACTTAGCGCGTCGGTGAGCGTTATTACCTGGGGCGACGGCGCCTCGTTGGCCGCGCAGGCCGGTGAGTACGGGGCCAGCACTCTCTTCGACGTGGGTTCGCTCGAAGGCGCGCTGCCGGGCGCCCCGGTCGCGTCGGCGATCGCGGGCCTCGTCGCGACCAAGGGTGCGCCCGCCGCGATTCTCATCCCGACCTCCTACGACGGGCGTGACATCGCCGGGCGACTCTCCGCGCGGCTGAATCGCACGGTGTTGACCAACGTTACGGGACTCGTCGATGACGGTGCGTTGACGACCGAGCACCCCGTCTTCGGTGGCACCCAGATCGTGCGCGCGCGTTTTAGCGGCGAAGGTCCTGGACTCATCGTCGTGCGCGCGAAGTCCTTCGCCGCCGAGCCCTCGGGTGGACCGGCGCCCGTCGTCGAGTCGGCGCCCGTGGGCGAACTCGGCACCACGGGCTCCGCGGTCATCGTGAACTCCCACGTCGAAGAGCGCGAGGGCCCCAAGCTCGAAGAGGCGCCCGTGGTCGTCTCGGGCGGACGTGGACTCGGCGAGGCATCACAGTACGCGCTGATTGAAGAGGCGGCCAAACTCCTCAACGGTGCCGCGGGCGCCAGTCGCGCGATCGTCGACGCGGGGTGGGTACCCTACTCGCACCAAGTTGGCCAAACCGGAAAGACCGTCAAGCCCACCGTCTACATCGCCTGTGGCATCTCGGGAGCGACCCAGCACATGGTGGGGATGAAGGGCTCCAAGAACATCGTCGCCATTAACAAAGACGCCGACGCGCCCATCTTTCAGATTGCCGATCTCGGGATTGTGGGCGACGTGCACCAAGTGTTACCGGCGCTCATCGCGGCGCTGCGCGCGAGGAACTAGTTCGCCGGAATTCGTTCGGGGAGATTGTTCGCGAGCGCGACGACCACGTCAATCGCGTCCTCGCGGGTGATTGCCCCCGCGTCGAGTAGGTCGTACATGCCAAAGAGTGCGTTCATGCCGCCCCAAATAGCCGCTTGTCCGCGCGCCGAGACGACCTGGTGGGGGTAGAGCACGCTGCACCAGCGCAAGATTAAGAGCGCGCGCAACTCGTGCAGTAACGGGCGCAGTTCGGGGCGATCAGACTCGAGGCCCCCAAAGACGTAGCGCAGCATCAAGCGATCGCGACGCGGCAGGTCAATACCGATCTGTACGGCCTGGCGCACGGTCGAGACGTAGTCGTCCTTTTGCGCCTCGACGAGTTCGGCGATGGTCGATTGCATCGAGAGAAATCGGGCGCGCAGAATCTCACGAAAGAGTTCGTTGATGTCGGCGAAGTGGTGGTACGCCGTCTGGCGGGTGACGCCCGCTTCTTGGGCGAGCTGGGAAATGGTGAGGTGTCCGAGACCGACCCGATCGACGAGTGCCAGTGCGACGTCGAGAAGTTGCTGGCGGCGCGCGTCCGAGCGCAAATACGGCCGTTTTGGCGGATTTTCAGAGTTGGTTGCCGCGTAGGCCATGGTGGGGGCGAACTCTTTTCAAGTTAGACAAAGCGTGAAATTCAGGTTTCACTTAGTTGGTTTCAGTGTAGGAGTACAAAGCGTCAATATCAACACTGAAGTCTTGGAAACTCCTCAGAATTTCGCTTTGACCAGTGATTTTGGAGAATGCCGCGGTACAGGGCACTCGCGGGAACACTCCTCGGCCCCGACGAACTGGGCACACACGTCTCGCGGTCGGTGAGCACGTCGGCGGCGTCCAAAGGTCACGGCGGGGCTGACGCATTCTTTATTCTGTGGGTACCCCTATGAGCCCCTCCACCTCGGTTAGTCACGCCCGTCGGTGGTGGACGTTAGGCGTACTGTCGCTGGCGCAGCTCATGGTGGCCCTCGACGCGACCGTGATCAACATTGCCCTACCGCGCGCGCAGATCGATTTGGGCTTCTCTTCGGCCAATCGACAGTGGTTGATTACGGCGTACGCGTTGGCCTTTGGGTCACTGATGCTGCTCGGAGGACGTCTCAGCGACCTCTGGGGTCGCCGCGCGGCGCTCCTACTGGGCATTGCTGGTTTTGCCGGGGCCTCGGCGCTCGGGGGCGCGGCGCACAGCTTCACGATGCTCGTCAGTGCGCGCGCCGTGCAGGGCGTCTTTGGCGCACTGCTCGCCCCCGCGGCGCTCGCCGCACTCACGGTGACGTTCACGAATCCCAAGGAACGGGCCAAGGCATTTTCTATTTACGGCGCCGTTGGCGGCTCGGGCGCGGCGATTGGGCTACTGCTCGGTGGGGCGCTCACCCAGTGGGCGTCGTGGCGCTGGTGTCTCTACATCAATCTCGTGTTTGCGCTGATCGCCTTCGCGGGCGTCGTGCTCTTTGTCGCGGGCGGCAAAAGTGAGCACCATTCCTCACTCGACGTGCTCGGCACCGTGCTCGCCAGTGGGGGCCTCTTTTTCATCGTCTACGGTCTCGGCCACGCGGTGACGTCGAGCTGGTCGAACGCGGCGACGTGGGGCTCTCTCGCCATCGGAGCGGTCCTCCTCGTGGCCTTTTTCGCCTGGCAACGGCGCAGTGAACACCCGTTACTTCCACTACGCATCTTTGCCTCACGCACGCGCTCGGGTTCGCTGGTCGCGATCTTCTTCACCAGTCTGGGCATGTTCGGCGTGTCGCTCTTTCTCGCCTACTACCTGCAGTCGACGCTCGGCTATTCCCCGCTGCGCACGGGCTTTGCTTTTTTGCCACTCGTGCTCGCGATCTCGGTCTCGGCCGCGCTCGCCAGTGCGCGCCTGCTGGCCAAGACGGGACCACGTCCGCTCGTGCCCACGGGCATGGTCCTCGCC
>NCBD01000133.1 GCA_002255315.1 Actinobacteria bacterium 21-64-8
TGACCAAACAGGTTTGTAGTGTGAGAGAATCATTTGCTAACAAACGACTTTGGAGGTGCGGTGGAGTTTCGACGAATTCTCCTCGACGGCAACGTCGTCGTCGTTCGCCGCGAGGGCGACACGCTCGTCAGCGCCGACGGACGCCGCGTCGAGGCGGCCGAGGCCACGCACCTAGCTCCGGTGACGCCCACGAAAATTCTCTGCTGTCACCTCAATCACGTTTCGCGAGTGCGCGAGTTCCAGATCTCCCTCCCGCCGGCGCCGACGTGGTTCCAAAAGCCGATTTCCTCGCTGAACACCCACGGGGGCGCCGTGGTGCGCCCGGCGAACTGCCAGTTCCTCAACTTTGAAGGTGAAGTCGCGATCATCATTGGCACGACGGCACGCAACATTTCGCTCGACGAGGCACCCGCAGTGATTGCTGGTTACTCCATCGCCAACGACTTCGGTCTCCACGACTTTCGCGACACGGACGCCGGTTCGATGCTGCGCGTCAAAGGCGCCGACACCCTTTGTCCACTGGGTCCTGGTGTCGTGGACGATTGGGACTTTCGAGACAAATCGATTCGTACCTACGTCAATGGTGATCTCCGCCAAGATGGCTCGACCAATGAGATGGCCTGGGACATGCACTACCTCGTCACCGACTTGGCGCGCGTCATCACGCTGGTGCCCGGTGACGTTATTTTGTCGGGCACGCCCGCGTTCTCGCGACCCGTGAGCCCCGGCGACGTCGTCACGGTCGAAGTGGAAGGTCTTGGAGCCCTGACCAACCACGTCGTGGCGTCGCCACTTCCCGTGAGTGACGAAGTGGGCGCGCAACCCACGGCCACCGAAGAGGTGCTGTCGACCACCTATGGCGGCGACTGGGAGTTCCGCGGTCAACGCGCACCCAAGCCCACGTCGCGCGGCGAACTCCCCTACCCTCGCGTACGACCAAAGTTTGAGTCATGAGCCGCCGAGTCGACGTCGATGGCGTCAGCGTCGCGACGGGCCACTTCATCAACAACGAGCGCCTAGATTGCGCCGAGACTTTCGAAGACCGCTCTCCACTGGACTGGACGTGGAAACTTGCGGACGTGAGCGCCGGCAACGCCGACGTCGCCGATCGAGCCCTGCGCGCCGCGCACGACGCTTTTGGTGACTGGTCGGCTCGATCGCCCAAGGAACGTGGCGAGTTGCTCAATCGACTGGCCGTACTTATAGACGAGCACGTCGAGGAAATTGCCCACGTGGAGTGCCTCGATATGGCCATGCTCGAAGAAAGTCTGCGCCAGCGCGTTATCGCTCGTGGCGCGCGAAACTTTCGCGCCTACGCCGAGTTAGCGTCAAACTACGAATCCCGACGGTGGGACTCCAACACCACGCACAACCAGGTGTTGCGGATGCCGGCCGGTCCGACCGTCGTCATCACGCCGTGGAACGCCCCCTTCATGCTCTCGACCTGGAAGTGCGCGCCCGCGCTCGCCGCGGGCAACACCGTCGTGCTCAAGCCAGCCGAGTGGTCGCCACTGAGCTGTTCACTGTTGATGGACCTCGTCGCCGAAGCCGGCTTGCCACCGGGCGTCTTTAACTTGGTGCAAGGCATTGGCGAAGTCGTCGGGGCGGCCCTGGTCGCGCACCCACTCGTGCGGCGCGTCTCATTTACCGGCTCACCCGAAACCGGGAGAGCTATTGGCGTTGCCGCAGCGCGCAATCTCGTGCCCTTCACCGCGGAGCTCGGTGGCAAAGGGCCCTTCGTCGTCTTTCGTGACGCCGACCTTGACCTGGCGGCCACGACGGCGGCCAAGATGTTTGACGACGCGGGCCAGGTCTGTCTCGCCGGCACGCGACTCATTGTGGAAGATACGATTCGCGACGAGTTTTTCACTCGCTTTGCAGCCGCTACCAACCAACACGTGCTCGGCGACAGCCGAGATGCGTCGACGACGATTTCACCGCTGATTCACCCCGACCACCTGGCGCGCGTCGAAGGTTTCGTTGATCGCGCGCGCACCAACGGCGACCGGGTCGTCTTTGGTGGGCAGCGTTGGCGCGATGACGGTCTGTGGTACTTACCGACCTTGATCGAGCCCACGAATAATGACGCCGAAATCGTCCAACGAGAAGTCTTTGGGCCCGTGGTGACGTTGCAGAGTTTTCACGGCGACGAAGAAGCCCACGCGCTCGCAAACTCCACCGCCTACGGACTTTCGGCGATGGTTTTTACCGACAGTCAAGAGCGGGCAACCCGATTCGCTCAGGCCGTGCGCGCGGGCACCATCTGGACCAACTGCTTTTTGGTACGTGACCTCACCGCACCATTTGGCGGGTGTGGCATCAGCGGGATTGGACGCGAAGGCGGCGACTACGCCCTCGACTTTTACAGTGACCTCAAGACCTTTCAAGTAAAGGAGGGCACCACGCATGGGTGAAATCGTCGGCGCCGGGCTTCTCGCGCACGTACCCACCATTGTCCTGCCCGACGACCAACGTCGAGCACTCAACAACGGCCTCGAAAGTTCGCTCTATAGCGGACTGTTGCAACTTCGTCGTGACGTCTTTGACGTCCTTCGTCCCGATCTAGTCATCGTGTTTGATAGTCACTGGTTTACGACCGTCGAATTCGTGATCTCGGCCGCCGAGCGACGCCACGGCTACTTCACCTCCGAAGAGCTCCCTCGTGGCATGTCGAGCGTCCCCTACGACGTACCCGGTGCGCCCGCGTTCGCCGCACTCGTCGGCGAGCTCGCCGCGGCGACGAGTGATTGTTGGATCACGCCCATTGATAATCCTCATCTGCCCATCACTTACGCCACGACGAACTTCCTGTCGTTCCTACAAGGCCCCGAGTCGTGGATCTCGGTGAGTACTTGTCAAACTGCCGAACCGCACGACTTCGCGACGGTCGGTCGGGTGATTCGTGACGCCATCGAAGCGAGCGATCTGCGCGTGGTCTTAATTGCGTCGGGCGCCTTGAGCCACACCTTTCACACGCTGCGCACTCTGCGCCAGCACGAAGCGGCCGACGAGATCCACATTTACTCAGACGCCGCGCGCGCCGCTGATCATCGCGTGATTGACGCCCTCGAGCGCGGCGACCACGCTCAGGTACTCGACGAACTGAGTTCTTTCGCCGCGGTGAAGCCCGAAGGGCGTTTCGGGCACTACCAGATGATGGCGGCGGCCCTGGGCGGTCGCGAGTGCGTGGCGCCCGGTCGGCGCTACTCGGAGTACGAAAATGCCATCGGTACCGGACAGATTCATCTGTGGTTCGACCGTCCCGACGGCGGTTGGACGAAGGAGCACTCGTGAACATGCGCGGTATCCCCTACCCCCGCACCAGATCGGGTACCGCCTCGTTGCTCCCTGAACTGCCCTGGCACTACTCGGGTGATCTCTTGACGGTCGAGTACCGCACCGACCCCTCGGCCGTCGCGGCCCTGTTACCCGACGGCGTCACGCTCGCCCACGACGACGAAGATCCCGGCGCCGTCGCCTTTATC
>NCBD01000134.1 GCA_002255315.1 Actinobacteria bacterium 21-64-8
GGCCGCGACGGATCGGACGTGCTACGCGTGCTCGAAGGTCTGCACGTACCCGTCGTGGCGATACTTCACACGGTCCTCTCGTCACCAACGCGTCACCAGCACGACGTCTTAAACGAAGTCATACGTCGCTCGCACCACGTCGTGGTCATGTCGGCCAACGCCGAGAAGACGTTGCGCTCGGCGAACTTCGTTGGCGCCACGCCGCTCAGCATCATTCCTCACGGTGCCGAGTTGACCTTCAGCGACGAGCGTCGCGCTGCCAACGCGCGCCCCACGTTGTTGACGTGGGGGCTCCTCGGCCCCGGAAAGGGCATTGAGTGGGTCATTGACGCACTGAGCGTGTTGCGCGATCTCGATCCGGTGCCGCACTACGTCGTCGCCGGTCGCACTCACCCCAAAGTGCTGGCTCGAGAGGGCGATCGTTACCGAGCGATGTTGCAGCGCCGTGTCGTCGATAACGACGTCAGCCACATGGTCTCGTTTGACGACTCCTACCGCAATCTCGCTTCGTTGCAAGCGCTCATCTTGAGCGCTGACGTCGTCGTACTGCCCTACGACTCGAAGGATCAGGCCACGTCCGGTGTCCTGGTCGACGCGCTCGCCGCCGGTCGACCTCTTATTGCGACGGCCTTTCCCCACGCCCTCGAGACCTTGAGTGACGGTGCCGGCATCGTCGTCACCCAGTACGACACCGCGGCCCTCGCCGCGGCGATTCGTCACGTGCTGGTCGATCACGAACTCGCCACGACGATGGCGAGTGCCGCACGAAGAGCGGCGCAGAGTCTCTCGTGGGACGCGGTCGCCGAGAAGTACGCCCTCATCGCCGAAGCGTCGGTCGCCGAGGTCTCGGTATGACCAGCGTGCCGCGGGCGGACTATCGCCACCTCCTTTCCCTCAGCGGACCACTCGGCACCTTCGAACACGCCAAGTTCGCGCAGCCCCGGCGAGAGCACGGTTACTGCACCGACGACGTCGCTCGCGTCTTGTTGGTGGCGGTGCGTGAGCCTGACGCCTCCGACAGTCTTCGCGAACTCGCGCGCACCTCGATGAATTTTCTGCGCAGCGCCCAAGCCCGCGATGGGACCTTTCGGAACCGACGAGGTGCCAACGGCGTCTTCATTGGCAGTAGCTCCAATCGCGACTGGTGGGGCCGAGCGCAGTGGGCTCTCGGCACCGCCGCCGCACGCGCGAGCGACGACACTGTGCGTCGCGACGCGATGGCGCACTTTACGAAGGGTTGTCAAGTCGTGTCGCCCTGGCCGCGAGCGAACGCGTTCGCCGTGCTGGGCGCCGCGGAGGTGCTGCGCACGTCGGCGGATCACGAGGGCGCGAGATTGCTCATCACGCGAGCGCTCGAGGTGCTCGATCGCCCCGTCCTCAGTGCCGAGTGGTCCTGGCCCGAACCGCGACTCACCTACGCCAACGCGGCGCTCGCCGAGGCGCTGCTCGCCTCGGGCGAAGTCCTGGAGACGCCACTGCTCGTCGAACAAGGACTCGAACAGTTGGAGTGGTTATTGGCGCGTTGGAGCGCCGCTGGTCACCTCTCGGTGGTCGCGGCCGGAGGCGACCAAGGCGCCGCGCACGTCGTCGCGTACGATCAACAGCCCATCGAGGTCGCTGCCTTGGGCGAAGCCTGCGCGCGCGCCCACACTCTTACCGGCGACCAACGCTGGCGTCGAGGGCTCGAGCTCGCGACGAGCTGGTTTTGCGGCGACAACGATGGCGGGGTCGTGATGTTTGACGACGCCACCGGAGGTGGCTACGACGGACTGACTCAGAGCGGGGTGAATCTTAACCAGGGGGCGGAGTCGACGTTGGCCCTGCTCGCGACGTTGCAGCACGCCCACGTCCGTGCGGTGGTGCCCGTCCGTGCGTGACGTCAGTCTCGCGCGACGCTCAGCGCTGCACCTTCGGGCTAATCCCTCGAGAGTCGTGTCGCGCATGTTCGTTCCCGGCAACGAACTGCTCGGGGGCAGTGAGTCGCGCGCACAGTCAACGGTCGAGCGCGTCATGACCCTCAGTGAAGATGACGTCGAGGCGTCGCTCGCGAGTCTGCACGAGCGCTTCACGTCGCGTCACGAAGATCTACGGGCTTCGTTTCGAAGGAACTTTGATCGAGTTGCCGATTACGTGACGTCGCCGATCTCAAAATCGCGCGAAGAGTTACTCGGCGCGATGTTTACCCACGAGGTCTCCCTCGAGGGTGCCGCGATCTGTAATCCGAGTCTGGTCGCGAGTCCCCGCCAGAGTGGCCTCGCCGACGGTGAGGTGCGCGTCGTGATGAGCTATCGCGCCATCGGTGAGGGCCATCGATCGAGCATCGCGTTTCGCGAGGGCGTGATCGCCCGTGACGGCACGTTCGCATTGGACGCACTTGACCCCTTTCCCGTCGTCGCCACCGTCGGCGCCACGTTGATGAATCGCAAGCTCTTTCACGCGTTGCTGCGTGATCAACGAGCCGACGGAGACTCCGCCGAAGTCGTGTTGTCGAGTCTCGGCGACGAGTTCAGCGAAGCGCAACTAGAAGACGCGGTCGCGCGGCTCGTCGCCCAAGGTGACACGCGACCGAACGTGTACCGAACCGCGCAGGAACTGCGCTCGACCGCCGCGGGGTTCTACGCCGCGAACTTCGGCGCCGACATTTCGTTGTCGCGTCGCGTGCTCTGGCCCGCCGCGCCCGACGAACTCCACGGTATGGAAGACGCCCGTTTCGTGCGACTCGTGGACGAAGGTCGTGCGCGTTACGTCGCGACCTATACGGCTTTTAATGGCGTCTCCGTCGCCCAACAACTCCTCGAGACCGACGACTTCGTGAGCTTTGTCTCGACGCCCCTGGCCGGTGGGGCGGCGCGCAACAAGGGTCTCGCCGTCTTTCCGCGCAAAATCGATGGCCGTTTCGTCGCCCTCAGTCGCTACGACCGCGAGTCCAACTCCATTGCCTTTACCGACGATCTGCACAGTTGGGACGACGCTGAGCCACTCGAAATTTCCCAACTCGATTGGGAGATGCTCCAACTCGGCAACTGTGGCGCACCACTCGAACTGGCCGAAGGTTGGCTCGTCTTGACCCACGGGGTCGGTCCGATGCGCACGTACGCAATCGGCGCACTGCTGCTCGATCTAAAAAATCCTGCCAAAGTCATCGCGCGTTTGAAGTTACCGCTCTTAACGCCGAGCGCCGAGGAGCAAAACGGCTACGTACCTAACGTCGTGTACTCCTGTGGCGCGTTCTTGCATCACGACAACGTCTGTTTGCCCTACGGCGTGGGTGACCAATCAATTCGCTACGCGACCGTGGACCTCGCGGAATTGATGAACGCGATGGACGCCGTGTGAGTCGGACTCGAGGTTGCTCGAGTGGGCGCGAATCGTCGAACGGGCAATGATTAGCCCTGATGAGCGGGTGACGACTGGTGGACGCGGCGAACCGCTAGATTGCACGTAGGACGCCCGGACCACGCTTCCATGCGTACTTTTCTTCCCTCGAGAGCACGTCGAGCGTTTCGCTCGGCGCTCGTCTCTTTCGCCAGTGTGAGCGCCGCGTCGCTGCTCGTCGTCACTGGACTCACCATCGCTTCTAGTGGCACGGCTTCGGCCGCGACCGCGTTACCATGCAACGAAACGGTCTCGACGGG
>NCBD01000135.1 GCA_002255315.1 Actinobacteria bacterium 21-64-8
TGGGAGGGCGAAACGGTCGCGCGCCTCGCTTTCTTGCACCCGAACACGACCGAAGAGATGGTCCACCAGATCGTGGATTCGATGCGCGACTAGCGCGAGGCGAAGTGCGCGCGCCACGACGCGGCGAGTTCGTCCAAGTGCGCGGTGACGAGCGACACGTGGCCCTCGCGGACGAAGTGGCGTGGCGTGGCGTGGGCAATATTCGCCGCGAGCCAGGCCCCGTGCGTGGGTGGCACCATGAGGTCGTCGTCGCCGTACCAGACCTCAACCGGCGTCGAGATCGCGTGTAACGAAAAACCCCAGGGTGACATGAAGGCGTGGTCGTCGTCGAGGTACCCGCCCGCACCCGCGGCGAAAGCCTGGCGTGCGGCGCGGGCCATCTCGGCGCGCGTCTCAAAACTCGCCATCGCTCGTTGGTCGACCTCGCTCAGCAGTCCACCAAAGAGTTCGATGATGTTCTCGGGCGTGGCCCCGGCGAAGGCTTCGGCGACGTGAGCGATGGCCGCTTCGTACTCGGGTCCACCGGCGCGGGCGAGTTCAAACTCGCGCACGTTTTCGGGCCCCATGCCCTCGGTCCAGTCAAAGTCAGCGTCCACGGGCGCGACGCCCGCGAGTGACCACGCGCCCGAGCAGCGCGGCGCGTCCAGCGCGGCACAGGCCAGCGCGTGGGGACCCCCTCCGGACCACCCCACGCTCACGTACTGTCCGCGACCGAGCGCGTCAAGGGTCACGACCACGTCGCCCACCACCGCGGCGACGTCACGACCAACGAGGCGATCTGACGCGCCGTAGCCGGGGCGCGAGAAGGCCACGAAGTAGAACTCACCCGAGGCGGCCAACGGGGCCAAGGCGTCGAGCGAGCAACTCGCCCCGGGTGAACCGTGATGAAACACCACGGTCTCACCACCCTCGTCACCCATCGTCAACACTTCGAGGCGCCGCCCGTCAATGGCTTGAATTAACTGGGGCTCCACCATCACCGCTTTCGCCTCACGTGCGCCACTTTAGGCTGGCGTCATGAAAAAGTCGCGCGTCGTGTCAGCTACCCGTTTCATTCCCGCTGCGCCCGAGGTGATTTTTGATCTCTTAGCCGACCCGCGTGAACACGCTCGCTTTGACGGCTCGGGCACGCTCCAAGAAGTCCAGCGTGCTCCCGCACGACTGTTCAAGGGCGCGACCTTCACGATGGGTATGAAAATCGGTCGGCGTTACCATACGAAAAACACGGTCGTCGTCTTCGAAGAGAACCGCGCGATTGCCTGGCATCACTTCGCGCAGTTCGTCTGGCGCTACGACCTCGTCCCCGCCGAGGGCGGCACGACGCTGACCGAGTCCTTCGACTATTCCAAACCCTGGGGCCGATTGATTGAGCGCTTCGGATGGCCCGAGCGCAATCGCGTCAACATGGAAGCCACCTTGCGGCGCATCGAAGAGGTCGTCACTTCGCCTTCGTGATTGACAGGGTCGTTCCAGTATTTAAGAGCTCGACCCAGGTCTGACCGGGGGTGAGCAAAATGGGCTGGCCCTTAGCGTCGCGATAGGCCACCACGTCACCCGGCGAAGAGCCGCGCGACCACGTGCCGGTGACCTCTTCGCCGTTGGTAAAGACGTCGGCCGTACCAGATCCCTGGAGGTTCGCGTACGAGGACATCGTGCCAATGCCGTTCACGTAGTTGACGAACATGACGATGACATTTTTCGGCGACTCACGAACCCCCGTACCCGTAAGATCGGGTTGACCAAAAAGCGTCCGATCCCATGAAGCACTCGTCGGATTCCAAGTCCAGGTCACGGGATAGATGCTGGGAAAGGGCACGACGAACTGCGACACCGCGCTGGCTCGAGTTCCCTGGGTGATGCCGTGCAGGGACCGGTACTGAAATAGTGCCGGCGGTGGGATCGGCGTGCCCGCAAAGGTAAAGAGCTTGGGCCCCACGGCGTAGAGATTGTGGGGCGCGACGCGCGTGGGGTCACGAAACATCGCGGTGCCCGCCGAGGACTCGTCCACACGATCGAGACCGGGTACGGTGGCGATGGAGTTGAGCGCGTAGGCGGCCCCGCCCGAGAACGCGAAGATGCCACCGAGAGGCCAAACGACCTGGGTATCGGTGGGTCGCACCGAGCGCACCGGGCCAATCTTCGCCGGGGCGTGAGAGTTAAAGACTGCCGCGAGACGAGTAATCCCGCCATTGACAATCTCTTCGTAGACGACGTCGGCGGACTCCACCCCCCACTGGGGTAGCGCCTCGGGCGTGTTTTCAATCTTGACGGTGAGCGCGGGTCGCTTGAGTGAGAGTCCGCTCGGGTCGGGAAGACCCGTCAGTGGCGCGATGGGAACCGCGGCGGTGCTCGTCGTGGTCGTCGAGGTCGAAATCGCTCCTGATCGGTGCCGCGTGACCAGACCCAGACCCACGCCCACCGCCGCGACGACGAGCACGACCATACCCACCAGGAATTTGCGCATTCTCCAAACCTAACGAGACCAGGCGCCCCATGGGGGGCCGTTTAGATAAGTTCTTTAAATATTCTCGTGTGGGGGAGCTGGGTTTCACGACTGAGATGCTCCGAACCCGCGACGAGCGACCACCCTTCTCGTCGATAGAAACCAAGAGCGCTGTCTCGACCATTCGCCCAAAGAATTCGTGCTCCGCGGCGGCGCAGTTCCTCTTCGCCGACCGTCAAGAGTCGCGCCGCGTAACCGCGACCACGCTCGTCGGCCTCGGTCGCCACGTAACGAAGTTGGTAGGCAACTGCGTCGGGGTGATCCTGCGACGGGGTGGGATAGAACGACGCGCACGCGACCACGCGCTCGCCGAGCACGCCGGCGAAGTGAAGCGCGCTTGGTTCGTCGTCTCTCGGGTCCGTGACGTTCGCCGCGGGATCGCCACCTCGCAGGACGCGTCGCCGAAGGTCGTGCAGGCTCGTCGCCACCACGCGGCGAATATCGAGTTCACTCATGAGAGTTCGAGGCGCATCGTTACGAGTTCGAGCGTCGCGTCGCGCGTCATCGAGCGACGTTCGCCGGTTTCGACAAAGCCCATGCGCTGATAGAACGCTCGCGCACGCGCCACGTTCGTCGCAACGTCCAAGTACAACGCATCAAAACCTTCGCCCCGGGCCCAGCCCGCGACACGCGCGACAAGTTCGTCCGCGACGTTGGTGCCTCGCTGTTCGGGCGTGACGTACATGCCGTACAGCCAAGCGGTGTCGGGGTAGCTGTCGTGGCGCCCGCCCGACGCCATGCCCACGAAACCACCGTCGCGAATTGCGACAAAGTAATTGAAGGCGCGGGCCATCTCTTTCCACTGCGCGCGCGATCGCCGCAGCGCCTCTTCGTAAGTAGAACCGAAGGCGTCGGGAGTATCGAGCAGGGCTTCGAGTCGCAATACACGCAGTGCACGCCAATCTCGCCACCCGCGGCGCGCACCTCCACGGGCGTAAGCGACATCCCTCTATTTTGCC
>NCBD01000136.1 GCA_002255315.1 Actinobacteria bacterium 21-64-8
CGGCGCTCGACAACACGCTCCTCAACGACACGGCCCAAACGATGCTAGGCGCACAACTGCAAACGCCGCCCATGGTGTCGGCTCGGCGAGTGGACGGTCAGCGCCTCTATAACCTCGCGCGCCAGGGTCTCGACGTGGAACGAGAGGCGCGACCGGTCACCATTGAGCGTTTCACTTTGCGCGCGGGCGACGATCCCGCACACTGGCGTTTTGAGGTGACCTGCTCGGTGGGCACCTACGTGCGCGTGCTGCTCAGTGATTTGGCCGAACGCCTGGGGACGTTGGGACACCTCAGTGCTCTGCGTCGAGAAGCGAGCGGTAGCCACGAGGTCCGCGACGCCTGGACGCTCGAGGCGCTCGGGGTCGCTCTGGATGAGGGGAGCTCGGTGCTGCGACCGCCCGTGGCGTTCGTCGAGGAACTCCCGCAGCTTCGTGTTGACGCCGAGACCATCGCGCGACTACGACAGGGCCAACGCGTCGAACTCGACGTGACGGGTGGGGGCGAAGTCGCGATCCTCAACGACGAAGGCGATTTGGTCGCGATCGTTGTGGCGCGCGGCGCCCTCTTTAAGCCCGAGGTTGTGATGCCCGCCGACTCGACGAAACGTTAGGTTGCTGACGTGAGTGACGCGGACGAAGGGGAGCGGGGGCGACCGCGCCGCGCGGTCGCAGTCGGCGTCTTTGACGGCTTGCATCGCGGACACGTCGCGGTCGTGGCGCGCCTCTTGGCGCACGCGAGCGCGAGTGCACTGCGCAGTTGCGTCGTGACCTTTGATCCGCATCCGGCCCAACTCTTAGCCCCGGCTCAAGCGCCGCGCTTACTGGCCACGCTCGCCCAGCGCGTCGAGGGTCTGCACGCACTGGGCGTTGACGAAGTTCGCGTCGTGCGCTTTGATCGAGCTCGTTCCCAACAGAGCGCGCGCGACTTCGTCAGCGAGCTACTGGTCGGTGAACTCGCGGCGAAGGTCGTCGTCGTGGGCGAGGACTTTCGCTTTGGTCACGACCGTCTGGGCTCGGTCACGTTGTTGAAAGAAATGGGGCTGCGCGAGGACTTCAGCGTCGACGCGGTCACGCTCTTTGGGGGGGCGACGAAGTGGAGCTCGACGGCGGTGCGCGCCGCGCTGAACGCCGGCGACGTCGAGGGCGCCAACGAGGTCCTCGGTTACGTTTTTCGCGTGCGCGGCGACGTCGTTCACGGCGATGCTCGAGGTCGCACGTTGGGTTATCCCACCGCCAACGTCGAGATCGCCGCCCACCAACAGTTACCCAACGTCGGCATCTACGCCGGGGCCACGATCATTGGCGGGCGAACTTGGGCCGCCGCGATCTCGGTCGGTACGCGCCCGCAGTTCTACGATCGGGGCGTCGTGCTCGTAGAAGTACACGTGCCGGGATTCGACGGTGACCTGTACGGCACCAGCCTCGACGTGTTGTTTCTTCGACGACTGCGAGACGAGGCGACCTTTGAGTCGCTCGATGATCTGGTTGCCCAAATTGGTGCGGACGTGGCGAAATCTCAAGAAATCTTCGACGCGTCCGTCCTGGTCGATGGAGACTGCTAGGCTTAGACCTCGGTCAGCGACGCTGATTGTGTGGGTCGTCTCGTACGCGACTCGCAACGGGACCCCCGACTCAATAAGGCATAAACGTTTATGACTGAGAAGCAGCAGATCATCAAGGACTACCAGGCTCACGAAACGGACACCGGCTCGCCCGAAGTCCAAATCGCGATCCTGACCGACCGGATCTCGCACCTCACCGAGCACTTGAAGGTGCACAAGGGTGATCATCACACCCGCCGTGGCCTCATGAAGCTCATTGGTCAACGCCGCCGTCTGCTCGATTACGTGCAGAAGGGCGATGTAGAGCGCTATCGCACCTTGATCGGTCGTCTCGGCATTCGTCGCTAGCCGAGCCAGGCGCCGACGCCGTCGACGCACAACGCCTCCGATTTCTCGGACGCCAGTGGAGGATTTTCGCTCAGGAGCGAAAGTTGCCCACTGGGATCCGGGCGGAGCGTTACTAACCGCATAAGGAGCAACTCCCATGACTGACGCAATTCGCGTAAGTACCGCCCTCTCGGGCACCGAAAAGACCCTCAGTTTCGAGGCCGGTCACCTCGCCCAACTCGCCGACGGCGCCGTCGTGGCCCGCATTGGCGACACCATGTTGATCACGACGGTGACCGCCGCGCGCAAGGTCCGTGAGGGAATGGATTTTTTTCCCCTCACCGTTGACATTGAAGAGCGCGCGTACGCCGCCGGCAAGATCCCCGGCGCCTTCTTTCGTCGAGAGGGAAAGCCTTCGGACCAGGCCGTCTTGATCTGTCGTCTCATCGACCGACCACTTCGTCCCTCGTTTCCCAAGGGTTTTCGCAATGAGGTCCAAGTGGTCGGCACGGTCTTCAGCGCCGATCAGGAAAATCCTCACGACATTCTTGCGATCAACGCCGCTTCGGCCGCGCTGATGATTTCGGGAATCCCCTTCGACGGTCCCATCGGTGCCGTGCGATTGGCTTACACCACTGAGGGCGAGTGGGCGCCGCATCCCACGTTCGCCGAGGGTGACGAGTCGGTCTTTGAACTCGTCGTCGCGGGGCGCGCGCTTAGCGACGCTCGTGACACGGACATCGCGATCATGATGGTCGAAGCCGGTGGTACTGAGGGATCATTCGAAAAGTACGCCGACGGCGCGCCCAAGGTCTCCGAAGAAGTCCTCGCCGCCGGACTCGAGGCGTCCAAGATCTGGATTCGTGAGTCCATCAACCTCCAGCGCGAGCTCGTCGAGCGCTGGGTTGCCGAACGTGGTCCCATCGAAATGATGTCCTACGAACCGCAAAATGACTACGAAGAGGACGTCCTCGCCCGCGTGGAGGCGGTGGGACTGTCCGCTCTCGCGACGGCCAACGCGTTGACCTCAAAAGCGGCGCGCGCCGCCGCGCTCGACGCCGCGACGTCCTCGATCCAAGAGCAGCTCGCCAGCGAATTCGACGGACGAGCCGGCGAAATTAAGGCAGCCGTGAAGTCGGTCACGAAGAAGCTCGTGCGTCGTCGCGTCGTCGACGAAGGACTGCGCATTGACGGTCGTACGACCACCGACATTCGTCCCTTGTCGGCCGAGGTTGACCTGTTTCCCATGACCCACGGTTCGGCGCTCTTCCAGCGTGGCGAGACCCAGGTCGTTAACGTGACCACGTTGGGCATGCCCCGCATGCGCCAACAGCTCGACACCATCACGCCCGACGAGTGGCGACGTTACATGCACCACTACAACTTCCCGCCGTACTCCACCGGTGAAACCGGCCGCGTCGGCATGCCCAAGCGCCGAGAAATCGGACACGGCATGCTCGCCGAGCGGGCTCTGATTCCCGTACTGCCGAGCGAAGAGGACTTCGCCTACACGCTGCGCGTCGTGTCCGACGTCATGCAGTCCAACGGTTCAACGTC
>NCBD01000241.1 GCA_002255315.1 Actinobacteria bacterium 21-64-8
CAACTCCTGAACACGATCATCTCCAGTGGCGAGAAGATCTTCGCCCCCATGGCGGCGGGCATCATCGGCGTCTCCGAGGAGACCACCACCGGCGTACACCGCCTCTACGAGATGGAGCGCGACGGGACGCTGTTGTTCCCGGCGATCAACGTCAACGACGCCGTCACCAAGTCCAAGTTCGATAACAAGTACGGCTGTCGCCACTCGCTCATCGACGGCATCAACCGCGCCACTGACACGCTGATCGGTGGCAAGGTCGCGGTCGTGTGTGGTTACGGCGACGTGGGCAAGGGCTCCGCCGAGTCGTTGCGCGGCCAGGGTGCGCGCGTCATCATCACCGAGATCGACCCGATCTGCGCGCTGCAGGCCGCGATGGACGGCTTCCAGGTGACCACGCTCGAAGAGGCGCTCCCCTACGCCGACATCATCATCACCGCGACGGGCAACCGCGACATCGTCACCATTGAGCACATCATGATGATGAAGCACCAGGCGATCCTGGGCAATATCGGTCACTTCGACAACGAGATCGACATCGCGGGACTGGCCAACTTGCCCGGCGTGAAGCGCGAGAACATCAAGCCCCAAGTCGACAAGTGGATCCTGCCCAACGGACGCGCCATCATCTTGCTCTCCGAGGGACGTCTCCTCAACCTGGGCAACGCCACGGGCCACCCGAGCTTCGTGATGAGCAACTCCTTCACCAACCAGACGATGGCCCAGATGGAACTCTTCACCAACGTGGCCAACTACGAGAAGAAGGTCTACGTGCTGCCCAAGCACCTCGACGAGAAGGTCGCGCGACTGCACCTCGACGCCCTGGGCGTCAAGTTGACCACGCTCTCCAAGCGCCAGGCCGACTACATCGGCGTGGCGGTCGAGGGACCCTTCAAGCCCGACAGCTACCGCTACTAACGAGCACCCGTGGCGCGCGCCACGCCTGACTAGTCTCTGGGAAGGGACTCGTGCAACGAGGCCGATCCCGGGAGATCTCATGAAGTCACACGCGGCACGACGCACCGTCCTCGACGCCATCGGCAACACGCCCTTGATCGAGATCGACGG
>NCBD01000137.1 GCA_002255315.1 Actinobacteria bacterium 21-64-8
ACGCGTTCGCGGGGGGAAAGTTCCCCATTTCGGCGCCAACTTTGTGGCCAATGTTGGACACGTGCAGGTGAATCTCTTCGAGCAAATCGGTGTTGGTCTTTACCCGGGCGGTGAGTTCCGTGTTCTCTTGGATCAGCGTTTTGATGTCGTCGGTGTTCTTCGACGTGTGCAGCGCGACCTCCGAGGCGATCGCGTCAGAGCGCTTCGCCGCGATGAGCAGCGCCGCGGCCTGGACGCCCGCGAGCATCGACAGAAAGAGGTTTAACAAGATATATGGGTACGGGTCAAAAGCCTTGTGGTGCAGCACGTGTTCGAGGAAGAACGTGTTCACGAGCGCCCAGAGAATCATCACCGCAAAGAAACCAAAAACGAATGGCCACGAGCCCATGGTGTTGCGCATGCGGTCCGCGGAACGTTCGCCAAAGGACAGTTCGTCCCCCGAGCGCACACCGGGGTGCTTGTGCCAATGTGACTGCCAGCCAGGTTTTGCCATGCCTCATCGTGCCACACGTTGGCGCGTCACTCGAGCGAGACGACGCGCCAGCGCCGCGACCTCGTTACCGCTGCTCGTCGAATCATCGGGCGCTCGACTGCACCGCGATTCAGTTGGTAGGAGTACTACTGACCTTGTTGGTAGAGCGAACGCGTGTCGCGAAGGTCGCCGATGTGCTGGCGATCGAACGCAATGAGACAATCGGCGTAGGTCACGACGCTGAGCGAACCACCTTGGTAGAGGTCGGACTGGCTGATGCACGACGAACGGCGATAACGAAACCACGCCAGTTCCGCGGCCACGAAGTCGGCGCGAGCGCTACGCGTGGTCAGGTGTGGCCAAAGAGTTCGACGCAGTTGGTTGATCGTGCGATCGAGGGCGACGACGTGATGCTCCGCGCAGCCTTCGAGTCCGAGCGTGGTGGACTTACCACACGCCAGCAGCGTGAATGCTTCTCGCACAACGGGCACGCTCAGTGGACCGGGGTGGCCGAGCTGGTGCGCGCGCACGTTGGCGGGTCCGTCCATCGCCGAGTGAAGTGCGAAACCGCCAACGAACGCGGCAAACACGACGACGATGATGAATAAGGTTCGGCGCACTCAGTGATTCTCGCACGGCCACGACGCGGCGCCACTGGTACCCTCGCATCGTCGTTCGTGAGAGTCACGTCGCGAAAGAATGATGAGAGCTATGGCCACGAATGTCGACGTGTTCGGACGTGCGTTGTGGGACTGGGCGCGCGGCGGGTCCGTTCCCGAGATGATTGAACGCGACGACGGTTACTTCGAGTCTGGCGCTGGTGCCCCCGTGTACCTCGCGCCACTCAAGGAGTGGCCCGCGGCCGAGCGTCAGGCGATGCGCTACGTGCGCGGACGCGTCGTGGATGTGGGCTGTGGTGCGGGGCGCGTCGCTCTACACCTTCAGCGTCGCGGACTTGCAGTGGTGGGTTTGGACCGCTCGGCGTTCGCCCTGCGCGCCGCGAAGCTGCTGGGTGTCCAATCGCTCTGGCGAGCGTCACTCGATGACTTGGTGGGCCGACTCGAGGACTTTGACTCGGTGGTTCTCTTTGGGAACAACTTTGGACTCTTTGAATCGCCCGAGCGGGCGCGGGCGCTGTTGACGAGTTGGGCCGAACGTGCGAAACCTGGAACACGAATTTTCGCTGAGAGCACGAACGCCTACGGAGGGGCAGCACCCGCCATTGATCGCGCGTACTACCGGCGAAATCTTGCGAACGGACGCTCGCCGGGTGAGGTACGTCTGCGTTATCGTTACGAGGATCTGGTGAGCCCCTGGTTTACCTGGCTCTTCGTGTCGCGTAGTGAAATGCGTGCGATCGTGCACGGTACTGGGTGGCGCATCGCGCGCGTGCTTGGCGAACACCCGAGTGAGCCCTACGTCGCGGTCCTCGAAAAGCTGTAGCGATGCACTCGCCGAGCTCAGTGCGGTTGGCTTCGAGTTACGGCTCAAACGTCGTGGCCCGCCAGTTGCGTGAAGGCCTCGACGATTTGATCGAGTCGTAACTCCATGCTGGCGCGCCCCACTTGAAATTCGTAGCGCTGGAGTCGCGTGCCTTCGCTGACGAAGGGTCGCGCGAAGGACCAGATGCCTCGCGACTGGGCTAGCGCACGCACGCGAGTTTCCATCTGCGCCTTGGTGGCGCCAAAGCGCACGTGCATGAGTGGACTTTTCACTTCATCGGGCAGCACGTCGAGTCCCTCGATGGCGCGAAGTTCCTTCGCGAGTGCGCGCGCTCGTCGGTAGTACTTCGCCATGTCGTTGCGTCGCTCGCGCAGTACCGTCAGGGCCGAGGCCGCGTAGGGCCAGAGCATGTACGGCCGTCCGCCGTGGCGGGTACGCCAGAGTGAGAGTTCGTCAATGACGTCGGCGTCGCCGGCGACGCAGCTACCCGAAATTCCGCCGAGCCCCTTGTAGAACGAGACGTAGATCGTGTCAAAGAGCGCGGCGACATCGGCAAGGGACTTCTTGGCTGACGCGGCGTAGTAGGGAGCGGCCTCCCAGAGTCGCGCGCCGTCCATGTGCACCGCCGCGCCGCGCTCGCGGGCCCACTGCACTTGTGCTTCGAGTTCGCGCCACGTTGGCAGGTAGCCACCGATATCGCGTTGTGGCAGCTCGAGCAGCAACGCACCGAGAGGCTCTTTAATCTCTTCTAACGAGGCCGTACTGACGGGCGCGAGCGGTTCGAATCGAGAACCGGCCAGTACTTCGCGCAATCCGTGAAGACGCACGAAGGCATTCTCTTCGTGCGTACGCAGATGACTCAGTGGGTGAAAGGCTACGCTCGCGCGTCCGCGTCGGTCGGCGTGAACTCGAAGCGTCGCCTGCTGGGCCATGATGCCCGTGGGGAGGAACAGCGCTCGTTCTTTGCCCAAGAGTTCGGCGACCTCACCCTCGAGCTCTTCGACGACGCCTCCCGTGCCGTACACGTCCATAACGGTCGTTACGGGTATTTGGGCCAACAGCGACGTCGTGTCGCGTGGACCGTCACCTCCCAGGTATGCAGTGCACTGATCTCGTAGTTCGTCCATCGTTAGTTGGCGTGCGCGCGGCATGGACTCAGGCTAGTGAGACACGCGTGGTGGCGATGGGGGCGGCGATCGAATCTTGCGACCCTACAGGTCATGTGGCTTGGGGACTTCGCGGAGTAGCGCGTTTCACGCGAACGTGTGCCAAGAGGGCGCGTCACCTAGCGTGTGGACAGGGCGCGGAGATTTCGGAGTTTGCATGATGACGAGGTTCATGGCCCCAAGTGGCAAGAGGCGAACGTGACGAGCGCCGACAGCCCACCACGACGAGTACCACGACGAACATACGTAGCGATGTTGACCGTAACGCTCAGCATGCTTACGTCGTCGTTGGGCGCGGCGGCCGCCGACGCGTCGTCTCGAACTCCTCACGGCTCCGTCGTGGCGGCCCAGGGTCCGGCGGCG
>NCBD01000138.1 GCA_002255315.1 Actinobacteria bacterium 21-64-8
ATGACTGTCGTGACGAAAGACACCACGGCCCTCAGTGACGCGGAACTAGCGGAGATGGCTGATTTGTGCGTTGATCGAGAGCCAAACTTCGACATTGGCTTTCTGTCCAAGCAGCGCGAAGAGTGGGTGCTAGTTACCCAAGCGCGCGAAGGCACGAAGTTGCGCGGTTACTCCTTTTGCACCTTGGAGCGCATCGGAGGGACGCCCTCGCTACTCGTTGGTTTGCTCTTGGTCGATCGAAACGCCAAGGCCGACCAGACGCTGCGCGCGATACTGCACGATCAGTTTCGCCGCGCGCTGCTCGCCTTTCCCGATGAGGACGTGTTGCTGGGTGCTCGATTGACGTCGCCTGATGGCTATCGCGCCTTTGCCGGACTGCAAGATATCGTGCCGCGATTGGGCTACCGGCCCACGGGTGAAGACCGCGCGTGGGGGCGACGCCTGGCTAAGCGGTTTGGCTCAGAAAAGGCCATTGACGACAAAACCTTCGTGATGACCATGGCCCCTGGTCCCGTTGGCTGCCTGGACTACACCTCGGCCAAAGGTCCCATTCCCGACGGGGCCGAGAGTTTTTTTGAAGGGGTTCATCCCGACAAGGGACAACGCCTCGTGGTTTTTGGCTGGGCGATGGCTGAGTCGCTCGCTTCTGGCAAACTCCCCAAGTAGTTCAGCCGCGCGGGAGTAGACCCGTGCAGCTCTTGTAGCAGTGCCCGTCCAGGGGCATCGAGAGTGTCGTCAAGACGTAGGTCGGGCGAAATCCAAGGGCGGTCGCGAGGTCTCGTCCCGACAGTGACGTACGACGGGTCGCTTCGATCGTGCGAATGGCGTGTTGGTCTTCGCAGAGCAACCACACGTCATCGCCGAACCAACCAAAGCGCACCCACGTCGATCCGTCATCGGGCCGGCGCAGGAGTTGAGGGCCCCGATCGGCCGCGATGAGTGCGACGCTCGGGCGCTCGCCGCGAAACTCCCAGTACGGCGCGCTCGGACCGCGAAAGCCAAATAGTGGACCGTCGGCGGGACTAGCGAGTTGTTCGAGCCAGTGGCGTACGCGTCGTCCGCGGTAGGTGCCGAGTCGTCGGGGCAAATCGGCGAGGGTGACGGTTTCGGGTTGCGACAGGTCATCGCGTTCGATATCGCTGGCGAGTACGCCTTCGACGACGTCAAAGACCGCCAAGTCGGTTTCGACGCCCTCGGGCCACGGCACGCGCCAGCGCACAATCGTCTGAGACGCTAAATCGATGACCGTCGTTGACTCGTTCGTTGATCCAAGAACGAGGCCCACGACGTTTGATTCGGGCGTGAGGTCAACGGTCGCACGTTGAGGCGTGCGTTCGACGAGTCGGCGAATAGCGCGCGCCGCGGGGTCACGTGTAAAGAGGGCCATCTAACTTGCGAGAAGGTCGAGTTGACCCTGAAGATCAAGCACGTTATCGACGGGCATCGAGCAGACCCCGCCTCGACAGACGTAGGCGAAACCGGACCGACGGGCCGCTAAAAGGGGAGATGATCCCGAGCCCGTTATGAGTACTGTGCGAATCATTGCCCTCGATCGTACGTGGTCGCTCAGTGGGTTCGCGTCGCCGGGAATGACGACCTCAATGCCCTCGAGGGCGTAGCCAGCGCCCGCCACGAGGTCGGGGACGGCGCCGGGGTGCTGAATAATCAACGTGCGCGCTAGTTCGACGAGTCGCTCAGCGACGGCGAGGAGATTCTGGTCGCCGCGGCACAGCGCGAGGCGCGCGAGCGCGCGCGTTGACACCGAGTGCGCCGCGTGCGTGGCGCCGTCAAAGACCTCTTGGGGCCGACCGGCCAGATCATGCACGCGATGATCGACGAGTGAAACCCCACCGCCCACGTGGGGGGTGTGCGCGGTGGGCAGTGGCCCCTCCCAGTAGTGCGTCGTCAAAAGCTCCGCGACGTCCGCGCCGTGATCGAGCCACGCGTCGTCGCCCGACGCCTCGAAGGCGTCGACGCAGGCATCGATGTACCAGGCGAGGTCGCTGGCCGTGGCGGCCGCGGTCCGTGCTTCGGTGCGCCAGACCTGGCTCCCCTCGAAGTGGGTGCGGCCCAGCTCGCCCAAAAGCTCGTACGCACGCTGTTGGCGATCGCGATCGCCGCTGAGCAAAAGCGCACTGGCGAGCATTGCGTTCCATTCGAGAATCACCTTCTCGTCGCGGCCCGGTTGCTCACGTTGACGACGCCGCGCGACGAGTACGTCGCGTGCCTCACTCAGCTCAGGCGGGCATGCAAAAGGCTCGCCGTCGCGCAGACGGGGAATGGCGCGTCCCTCAAAGTCGGTCTCGTCGAGGCGCCATCGCCGCACGCAGGCATCGCTCAAGTGACCGAGGTCCGCCGCCGCAAGAGCGCTCGCCACCTCGTCGGGGGTCCAGGTCACGTGACTTCCTTCGTGGCCCCCCGCGTCGGCGTCGAGCGACGAGGCGTAACCCTGGGCGAGTCGCATGTGCGTTTCAACGAAGTCGAGGGTCGCCAACGCCACCAAGCGCCAGTCGGCGCGCCGATATCGATTGCTCGCGCGCAAGTAGCACCGGGCCAGCAGAGCCTGATCGCAGAGCATCTTTTCAAAGTGCGGCACGTGCCAGTCGTCGTCAACGCTGTAGCGGGCAAACCCCCCGACCAAGTGATCAAAGAGGCCGTGACGCGCCATCGCTTCAAGGGTCCCTTCTACGGTCCGTTGCGCCTCCGCGTCGTCGAAGTCGAAGAGGGCCTCGACGTAACTTGGACGGGGAAATTTCGGCGCGGGACCAAACCCTCCTCGAGGGTCATAGCGCGTCACGAGTTCGTCGCGCAGCCGCCGTCTCGACGCTGCGGGGTTGAGTAACTCCGAGACGGGTGCCAGGTGATCGAGGAACCGCACTTCACGGGTGAGGGCGTGGGCGAGTTCGTCGGCTTGGCGTTCGACACGCTCGCGTTGGTGTTGCCACGCGTCGCTCATCGCGGCTAAGAGTCGGTCAAAGCCGACGTGATTACCGCGGTCGGTTGGTGGATAGTACGTACCGGCCATGAAGGGACGTCCGTCGGGCGTTAAAAAAACTGACATCGGCCACCCGCCATGTCCCGAAACGAGTTGAGTCGCGGCCATGTAGAGCGCGTCAAGGTCGGGCCGCTCCTCGCGGTCGACCTTGATCGCGACAAAGTGCTCGTTCAATACGCGCGCCAGCTCCTCACTTTCAAATGATTCGTGAGCCATGACGTGACACCAGTGACAGGCCGCGTAGCCAATAGAGAGAAAAATTGGTCGGTCGAGATCGCGCGCTCGTGCGAGCGCGTCGTCGCCCCACGAAAACCAGTCCACGGGGTTCGTGAGGTGTTGGCGCAGGTAGCTCGACGAAACCAGTTCGGGTCGATCGCGAAGACGTGGCACGATACCTCAGCGCTCGTGTCGCGCCACGCGGGGATAGTAGACGTTGGCGTG
>NCBD01000011.1 GCA_002255315.1 Actinobacteria bacterium 21-64-8
CTGGGAGCGTTCGGCGAGCGTGCTCTTTTTGTCGCTGCTCACTCCGCCCGAAAACGCGAACTCGCTGATGGACTGGAGTGAACTCCAGGCGTGAAGACACCGCGCGCACTGCTCGGCGCCGTCGTCGCGGTGGCCCTTGGCTACACGGCCGCGTCGGCGTCGTGCGTGCGCGCGACGATGCCCGAATCGACGCCGTGCGTGAGTTCGGCACTCGCGCAGCCTTTTCGTGGTCCGCTCCCGCTGACCCAGATGGTGAACTACGGCTGCGTGGGTCCGTGGGCCTTCGTTTGGGCGACGGTGGGCACAGGTCTGCGAGCCGTGGGCGTCACGGAAGTCTTGTACTTCGATCACTCCAGTGCGACGTGGCGCTTCGCGTCACGCTCGGCGGTCTGTGGCAACGGAACACTCCCGGCCCGCATTGACGCACTGGGCTGTCACTCGAACTAACTGACCACGTTGCCGCCAGTGAGTGGCGAGTGAACGAAGAGTGAGTCACCTACGCTACAAGGGTGCGACGTCGCGGACTGGCTTCACTGGCCTGGGCGTCGGCTCAAGATCTCTTCGATCAGCGCACCGCGTTTGGTCGTTTGGCGCTCGTGCACGTGATCATGATGGCGGGCGACACGATGGTGACGGTGTCACTCGCGGGGTCACTGTTCTTTTCGGTCTCGCCCACCGAAGCGAAGAGCAAGGTCTTGTTGTACCTCTTGATTACCATCGCGCCCTTCGCGGTCGTCTCACCGGTTCTCGGTCCGCTGATTGATCACTCGGCTAACGGTCGACGCGTACTGGTGGCGATTTCTGCCTCCGTGCGCGCGTTGTTGTGTTGGTCCATGGCTCAACACCTCAACTCGTTCTGGCTCTTTCCCGAAGCATTCCTCGTACTCGTGTCGTCGAAGCTTTACGTCGTCACGCGAGGCGCACTGGTGCCCGAAATGGCGCGCACGGACCAATTTCGTGAGCACGCGGCGCAGGTGGGCGAGGCGGGATGGCCGAGCGAGGGAGTCACCCAAGAGCAGGGCTACGCCGGTTTCAATGCGCAACTAACGCTCCTTGGCACCTTCGTTGGTCTCGTCGCGGGCGCCCTCGGCGCTGGTCTCTTAAAGGGCGTGGGTGCCCCGAGTGTCTTGTTCGTGGCGGCCTTCGTTTACGTTGGGGCTACTGTCGCGAGCGTTCGCCTGCAACGGCCCGCGAGGGTTGTTCGTGACCAAGTCACGGGACTCAGTCAACGCGAGCGTGATCAGCACGCGCTCGCGCCACTGGGCAACGGGGAGGTCGCGTGGGGACTCGTCGCCGCGTCGCTGTTGCGCTTCGGCGTCGGTTTTGCCACGTTCCTGCTCGCCTTTGGACTACGTCGAGCCCACGCGGGACTCGGGTGGTTCGCTTTCGCCTTGGCACTCAGCGGACTGGGCGCCCTCGCGGGACTGGCCTTCGTCACGCGCTTACGCAACCGTTTAAGCGAATCGACGTTGCTCACCTTGGCCATGATCTGTACTGGCCTCGGGGCCTTCGTCGCGAGTCAGCGCACGGCGCTGCTCGCGCAGATCGTGCTCGCGGGCTGGATCGGGCTGTGGGCCGCGGTCGCCCAGCCGAGTTTCGACGCAATCACGCAGCGCTACGTGCCTCCTGGCGCGCAGGGTCGAACCTTCGCGCGCTTTGCCGTGCGCCAACAACTGCTCTGGGTGCTGGGCGCGTTGGTGCCCGTCGCCATCACGCTTTCGTTTGGCGTGGGTGACCGAATCCTCGCGATCGTGCTAGTGGCGGGCGCGTTCAGTTATTTTGTCGGGCGACGGGTCTCACGCAATTCCTAATCATTGAGTTCCTATGCTGTACTGGGATATGGCGATCTCTCCCAAGATTGATAGCAACTCGAATCTTCCCCACGTGGTCGTCGTCGGCGGGGGTTTCGCGGGCGTGGCGGTGGCCCGCGGCCTGGCTCGCAAGCCCGTGCGCGTGACCATTATCGACAAGCACAACTTTCACACGTTCTTGCCGCTGCTCTACCAGGTCGCCACGGCCGGATTAGAGCCCGCCGACGTGGCCTATCCCATTCGCACCATCTTTGGCGACGCGCCGAATGTTCGCTTTCGCCACGCGCGCGTGCGCATCGTTGATCAAAGCGAGAACACCATTCTGCTCGAAGACGACTCGGTCGTTGCCTACGACCACCTGGTCGTGGCCACGGGCGCGACGGCTTCGTACTTCGGGATTCCCGGCGCGTCGCGCTACGCCATGCCGCTCTACTCACTGGCCGATGCGCGCACCTTGCGCAATCGGCTCCTGCTCGCGCTCGAGCGCGCCGACGTTGCCGCGCAGCATTCGTCGGTCGCGCTGAACTTCGTCGTCGTCGGTGGTGGTCCCACGGGCGTCGAAACCGCGGGCGCGCTGTCGGAATTAATTGGCATCGCAATCAAGCGAGACGGACTCACCCTCGATCCTTCGAAGATTCGGGTTCGACTCATTGACCTCGCGCCGAGACTCTTGACGGCCTTTCCCGAGTCGGCGAGCAAGTACGCCAAGAAGGAACTCGAAAGCATGGGTGTCGACATCGAGTTTGGACGAAGCGTGGTCGAAGTCGAAGAGCACGGCATTCGCTTCGCCGACGGTGAGCGCTTGGAGGCGGCAGCCGTGATTTGGGCGGCCGGCGTGACGGCGTCGGGCACCCTCGCCCACGACCTCCAAGCGTCACCGGGCCCGAACGGGCGCGTGCGCGTGCGCGCAGACCTTGGCGTACTCGAGAGCACCAACGTCTGGGCGGTGGGCGACGCGGCCGCGGTGCCGGCTCACGACGACACGTTCTGTCCCCAGTTGGCTCCGGTGGCGATTCAGTCGGGGCGACACTGTGCCACGCAGATTCTGCGCACGCTCAAAGGGGAACCAACTCAGCCCTTTGTCTATAAGAACAAGGGGATTATGGCGACCATTGGCCGTCGCGCCGCGGTGGCAAAGTTGCCGGTTGGTGGGGTCATTAAGGGCACCCTCGGGTGGCTCGCCTGGCTGGCGCTGCACCTGTGGTACCTAGTGGGATTTCGCAACCGCATTCGCGTCATGATCAACTGGACGTGGCGCTACTTCGATTGGCCGTCGGGTCCGCGACTCATCGTCGCTGACGCCGAAACGGCCGACTAACTCAGTCGCGCTTCGAGGTCGTCGACGAAGCCGGCCAGTTTCGCCGGGAGACGATCGCCAAACTGTGCGTAGTGCTCGCGCAGCTTGGGCACTTCGTCGCGCCACTCGTGCTCGTGTACGGTCAAGAGCTCTTCGAGGTCACTCGGCGTGACGCTGAGCCCCTCGACGTTGAGGGCGCTGGTCGTGGGCACGAAACCAATGGCCGTCTCGACCGCCTCGCCGCGCCCGGCGGCGCGCTCAAAGACCCACTCGAGCACACGACTGTTCTCGCCGTAGCCGGGCCATAGCCAGCGCCCGTCGTCACTCTTGCGAAACCAGTTCACGTAGAAGATTTTGGGTAGTTTGTCCTCGTCGAAGCGGTCCGAGAACGTCAGCCAGTGACTGAAGTAGTCGGCCATGTTGTAGCCACAAAAGGGCAACATCGCAAAGGGGTCGCGGCGCAGATTCCCCACCGCACCCGTCGCGGCCGCGGTCGTCTCGCTCGCCATGATCGAGCCCAAAAAGACTCCGTGGTCCCAGCTGCGTGATTGAAAGACCAGCGGCACAACGCTCGCGCGGCGTCCGCCAAAGAGCACCGCGTCAATGGGCACCCCGGCGGGGTCTTCCCACTCGGGTGCAATGGCGGGGTCTTGGCCGGCCGGGGCGGTAAAGCGAGAGTTCGGGTGCGCCGCGGGCGTGCCCAACTCTTTGCTCCAGGGTTGACCCTTCCAGTCGGTGAGTCCCTCGGGGGCGTCGCCCATGCCTTCCCACCACACGTCGCCGTCGGCGGTCAGCGCCGTGTTCGTGAAGATGGTGTTGGCTTCGATGGAGTACATCGCGTTCGGGTTGGTTTCCATGTTGGTACCCGGCGCCACGCCAAAGAAGCCCGCTTCGGGGTTAATGGCGTAGAGGCGTCCGTCGGGACCGGGCTTCATCCAGCAGATGTCGTCACCAATGGTTTCGACCTTCCAGCCGGGCAAGGTGGGCACCAACATCGCCAAGTTCGTCTTGCCACAGGCACTCGGAAAAGCGGCCGACACGTAGCGCGACTCGCCGGCGGGATTCGTTAACTTCAAAATCAACATGTGCTCGGCCAGCCAACCGGCGTCGCGCGCGAGGACTGAGGCGATGCGCAACGCGAAACACTTCTTGCCGAGCAGCGCGTTGCCGCCGTAACCCGACCCGTAAGAGATGATTTCGGTGGTCTCGGGGAAGTGCACGATGTACTTGTTCTCGGCGTCACAGGGCCACGCAACGTCGCGGGCTCCGTCCTCGAGGGGCGCGCCCACTGAGTGCAGGCAGGGCACGAACTCACCGTCGTCACCGAGCACGTCGAGGGCCCCCTTGCCCATGCGTGTCATGATGCGCATCGAGACCGCGACGTAGGCCGAGTCCGTGATCTCCACGCCGATGTGGCTGATCGGTGAGCCGAGCGGGCCCATCGAAAAGGGCACCACGTACATGGTGCGACCCTTCATGGAACCCTTGAAGAGCCCCTTCAAGAGGGTGCGCATCTCGGCGGGGTCCTTCCAGTTGTTGGTGGGACCAGCGTCGATCTCTTTTTCTGAGCAGATGAAGGTGCGGTCCTCGACTCGCGCGACGTCGCCCGGGTCCGACGCGGCGTAGTAACTGTTGGGACGCTTTGCTTGGGAGAGCTTGGTGAAGGTGCCGTTGTCGACGAGCAACTGACAGAGTTCGTCGTACTCGTCGGCTGATCCGTCGCACCAGTGGATACGATCGGGGGTAGTGAGTTGCGCCACTTCCTCCACCCACTCGATGAGTTTTTTGTTCTTGGTTGGGTACGTCACGAGTTCCTCTTCTGTACGATCGATTTCGTCCCGTTACGAAATCGCACATTAAGTTCTCGTCATGAACGCGCCGGCGGACCCAACCAATCCCTTGCGGGAGCTCAGCCAGCACGAAGATGACGTATTGGAGCGTATCGGTAAAATTGTCTCGGAGCGCACCATCGTGCGCGGCGAGCGCCACGTGGGCGACGACGCGGCCGTACTTCGACCGTTCGTTGGCGAAGCGATTGTCTCGACCGACGTGGCCGTATGGGGGGTTCACCTCGATGAGCAACTCTTTGGAATTGGTGATTTAGGCTTTAAAGCAGTGGCCGCCGCCGTGTCAGATTTGGCGGCGATGGGCGCGCGCGCTCGCGGGCTCGTGGTGGCGGTCGTCGCGCCCCCCGGCACCGATTTAGAAGAACTGCACTACGGCATCGCCGAGGCGGCGCAACTCACCGGCTGTCCCGTCGTGGGAGGTGATCTCTCGCGCGGGAACCAAGTGAGCGTCGCGGTAACGGTCTTGGGCGAGTGCCCCGGCGGCGGGGCAGTACTGCGCAGTGGTGCGCGCGCGGGTGACGAATTCATGGTGACGGGCCCACTGGGCGCCTCGTCGGCGGGACTGCGACGTCGTCGTGACGGGGCGCCACTCAATGACGAATTGGTGCTCGCGCACCGACGCCCCTGGCCGCGACTGCGCGAAGGCATCGCCGCGCGTGACGCCGGCGCGAGCGCGATGATGGACCTGAGCGACGGGCTCGGGCTCGATCTGCACCGACTGGCGGACGCTTCGGGCGTGGGTTTTGAACTTACCGCGGTGCCCGTGAGTGAGGGCGCGAACCTCGACGAAGCGATTAGCGGAGGTGAGGACTACGAACTCGTCATCGCGACGAGCAACCCCGAGCGCCTACGACTGGTCTTTCACGACCGGGGACTGCGCGAGCCGATTTCGCTGGGTCGAGCCGTGGCGAGCCCGCAGCGTCGCCTACTCGGCGGCGAAGTGTTCGAGCGCAAGGGATTCGAACACGAACTCTAGAAGTCGAACCGGCGGGTCGCGCCAGATGGGGGGCATCACTGCACTACGACCCGGCAGTGCGAATCACCGTACGTGGTGCCGGGTCAACGCGAGTGCTAGGCCTTGACGCGCTTGGCGGGCTTGGTGACCTTGCCCGATCGCAGGCACCCGGTGCAGACGTTCAGTCTGGTCGGCGTACCGCTCACCAGGGCTCGTACGCGCTGAATGTTGGGATTCCAACGACGCTTGGTGCGTCGGTGGGAGTGCGAAACGTTCATGCCAAATGAAGGCTTCTTGCCGCAGAGTTCGCAGACTGATGCCATGGTGACGTTTCTCCTTCGCGTCGGGGCAATGGTTGCCCCGGGCCCTCGATTAATCGAAGAGCCATTGTAGCATCGCTAGCGATGACGACCACCGCGACGCTGTCGGCCGACGATCTACGCGCCGCGATAAATACCTTTGGCACGCTCCTTCAGAGCCATCGTGAGGTTATTAACCGCCTGAACGTCTTTCCGGTACCCGACGGTGATACCGGGACCAATATGGCCCTGACCATCGAATCGGTCACCGCGGAAATTACCGCCCAGGGCGCCGACACTTCACTCAGCGCGACGGCGCGCGCAATCGCCCACGGCTCACTGATGGGCGCTCGAGGAAATTCGGGCGTGATTTTGTCCCAGTTACTGCGCGGTCTCGTCGGTGAACTGCGCGGCGAGTCCGTGAGCGCCCAGGAACTGGCCCACGCGTTGGAACGCGCCGACGAACTGGCTCGCCAGGCCGTCGCTCGCCCCCTCGAGGGCACCATCCTTTCGGTCGCGCGCGCGGGCGCGCGCGGTGCACGACGGCACGACGACAACATGATTGATCTCGTGCGTGGCGCGCGCGACGCGGCTCGTGAGGCGCTGGCCTACACCCCCGAACAGCTCCCCGTCTTGAAAGAGGCCGGCGTCGTTGACTCGGGGGGCAGCGGACTCGTGCTCTTCTTCGACGCGCTCTGTTACGTGGTGGCAGGTGACCCACTGCCCGAAGCGCCCGCGCTCGAGAGCGTGGCCGTCGGGTCACTCGCGCCACGCACGAGCGAGCAGGCCATCGCCGAACTTCGCTACGAGGTGATGTACTTGCTCGACGCCGATGACTCGAAAATGCGCGCCTTTCGTGACGTGTGGGAAGGGCTGGGCGATTCGATCGTGATCGTCGGCGGCGACGGGCTCTATAACTGTCACATTCACACCGACGACGTTGGTGGCTCGATTGAGGCCGCGCTCGACGCGGGACGTCCTCGCCAAATCAAGGTCACCGACCTCGCCGAGCAGGTCCTCGAAGAACGTTGGGTTCGCGACGCCCACGCGACGAGTGGGTCGACCTCGAACGACCCGGCGCCGACCACGTCGGTCGTGGCCGTAGTCGTGGGCGAGGGCATTGGACGAATTTTTCATTCACTCGGCGTGCGTCAGTTGGTGCACGGCGGTCAGTCCATGAACCCCTCGACGGCCGACCTCGTCGCGGCGGTGGAGGCGAGCGGTTCGAGCCAAGTGGTGCTGTTGCCCAATAACAAGAACATCGTCGCGGTCGCCGAGCAAGTTAACGAGTTGGTGGCGGCGGACGTGCTGGTGGTCGCCACGACCTCCATTGTCGAAGGCTTCGCCGCACTGCTCAGTTACGACCCCGACGCGACGGTGCAAGAGAACCAGCTCGCCATGCGCGCCTCAGCGTGCAACGTCGTCGCGGGCGAAGTGACCCGGGCCGTGCGCGACACGACGACTCCTTCGGGCGCGGTGCGGGTGGGCGATTGGATCGGACTCGGCGCCGAGGGAGTGCTCAGCGTTGCCGACTCGCTCGTGGGGGCGAGCGCCCAGCTGCTCGAGCGTCTCGTTCGCCCTGAACACGAACTCTTGACGGTGATCGAAGGTGACGGGTCGTCTCCGGCGGACACTCGTCGGCTTTGTGAACTGCTGGGTGACGAACACCCCCACGTCGCGGTCGAAGTACACCATGGCGGTCAGCCGCTGTACCCCTACTACTTCGGACTTGAGTGAGCGACGCCTCACCGCGACCACTTCGTGAGCTCGGGGACGTCTCCGTCGCCAAGTTACGCCACATCGGCGAGAAGCGCACCACCGCGTTGGCCTCGATGGGTATTGAAAACGTCTTTGATCTCATCACCTACTATCCGCGTCTGCACGTCGATCGCACGCGGCGCGCCGAGTTGTCAGAACTCAGTGTCGGCGACACCGCCGCCGTGTTGGGCGAGGTCACCAAAGTCAGCGCGCGCCGTACGCGTCAGGGTCGCGCGCTGGTCGAAGTGAGCGTCAGCGACGACGGGGGCTCCTTTCGCGTCGTTTTTTTCAATCAAGCTTGGCGTGAACGCCAACTCGGCGTGGGCACGCAGGCGCTCTTCTTTGGCACACTCGGCGAGTATCGCGGTACGCGTCAGATGACCAATCCCCTCGTGGACGTGATTGTCGGCCCTTCGGGCGAAGAGCGCGACCCTTCACGCGTGGGTCGTGTCGTGTCGATCTACCCCGCCTCGGGTAAGGCCGGACTGACGAGTTGGGAGCTGGGGGGGTTCATTGAAGAGTCGCTGCGTCGAGCGGGACCACTGCTCGATCCTCTCGATGCCGCGACGCGTACGCGCTACGAGTTAATTGACCGCACGGCGGCCTACTTTCAGATCCACCTGCCGCGCGAACTCGCCGACGTCGCGCCCGCGCGTCGACGACTGGTCTTTGACGAACTCTTGCGGCTGCAGGTGCTGATCGCCCTGCGTCGACGCCACCTCGAGCGACTCGCTCGAGGCGTGGCGCACCCCGTGTCGCTCGAGGACCTCGACGTGCGCCCCGGCGCACCCACGCGCGCGAGTGACTCGCTGGTGAAGCGCTTTCTCGCCCAACACGAGTTTGCGCCTACCAGCGCGCAACGGCGAGTGCTCGAAGAGATTTTTACTGACCTCGCCGGCACGGTCCCGATGAATCGCCTGCTCCAAGGTGACGTCGGATCGGGCAAGACCCTCGTGTCGCTCGTGGCGCTGCTGGGCGTGATCGACCAAGGGCGCCAGGGCGCGATTTTGGTACCGACCGAAGTCCTCGCCGAGCAGCACGTCGCCGCCCTTCGTCGCGACGTCGAGGGCCTCGTCGTTACGGACGAACGCGTGTTGGGGGGCGCTCGCCCCCTCAACGTGGCGCTCTTGTCGGGGCGACTGCGCGCCAAAGAGCGCCAGCAGGTCTTAGCGGGTGTCGCGTCGGGCAGCGTTGACGTCGTCGTGGGCACGCACGCGCTGCTCAGTGACGACGTGCGTTTTCGCGCGTTGGGGCTCTTGGTCATCGACGAGCAGCATCGCTTCGGGGTTGAGCAACGCGCCACCTTGCGCGACGAGGGGCGTGAGCGCAGCGACGAAGGTCGAGACCCCGATCTGCTCGTCATGACCGCCACGCCCATTCCGCGCACCGCGGCGATGGTGCTCTTTGGCGATCTCGATCTGTCGGTGATTGACGAGATGCCCGCGGGGCGACGAGCCATTGAAACGCGCACCGCGACCACGTCCAGCGAGGTGCAACGATGCTGGCAGCACGTGCGCGACGAGGTCGGCGCGGGTCGGCGCGCTTTCGTGGTCTGTGCGCTCGTCGAAGGCTCCGAACGTATTGAGGCCACCAATGCCGTCGACGAGCGCACGCGCCTCGCGCTCAACGAACTGCGCGGCCTGTCGGTCGGGCTCTTGCACGGACAGATGAAGTCTGACGAGAAAGAGGCCGTGATGGCGAGTTTTCGTAGCGGTGAACTCGACGTGTTGGTCGCGACGGTCGTCATTGAAGTTGGCGTGGACGTGCCCGACGCCACGGTCATCGTCATCGAAGACGCGTGGCGCTTTGGTCTGGCCCAACTGCACCAACTGCGCGGGCGCGTCGGAAGAAGTGACCGCCAGAGCTACTGCTACTTGCTCGGCGACGCCCCGAGTGACGAGGCGGCGAGGCGCCTCGACGCCCTGGTGCACTCGAACGACGGTTTCGCGCTCGCCGAAATCGATCTCGAACTGCGCGGCGAGGGGACGCTGCTCGGGGCCCGCCAACAAGGTCGCAGCGACCTGCGCCTGGCGGACTTGCGCCGCGACGAGGCGTTGGTCCACGACGCCCAGGACCTCGCGCGGGCCATGGTCGCCGAGAATTCGGTGGCGCTGGCGACGATTGAGGACGAACTTCGCCTGTTCGTCGACGAGGTGGAAGCGACCTACCTGTTCAAGTCGTAACGAGAAAGCCCCTACCCTGGTGGGGTGCGCGTAATCGGTGGTAGTGCTCGTGGGCGCCAACTCAAGGCGAAGTTGCCGCCCAGCGTTCGTCCGACGACGGACTTTGCGCGCGAAGCAATCTTCTCGATGCTCGAGAGCCGCGGGGGACTGGCCGACCTGGTGGTCGCGGACCTGTGCTGCGGTTCGGGGGCGATGGGCATTGAAGCAATGTCGCGCGGCGCGCGCAAGGTCTACTTCATTGACGCCGACCCCGCGTGCTTAGCGGCGGTGCGCACCAACCTCGAACCCCTGCGACTCGAGGGCGAGGCACTCTACGTACGAGCGACGCTGCCGATTTGGAGCCCGCCAGGTGACCTCGATCTCGTGCTCGCCGATCCGCCCTATGGCCCCTTGGACGTCGCCAGCGTCTTACGGGGCGTGCGCGCCGAGCGAGTCGTGGTGGAAAATGATCGCCACGTGGACGCTCCTTCAGGCTGGCTGGTCACCAAAACCAAGCGCTACGGCACTACGCTCGTAACAATGCTGGAACCCGCGCCCGAGCAGGACGCATGACGGTCGGCCTGATCCCCGGCTCCTTCGATCCCTTTCACAACGGGCACCTTGAGGTGGTCGAGCGGGCCTCACACATCTTCGATGAGATTGTGGTCGCCGCGATTCGCAACCCTCAAAAGTCCGAAGCGCTCTTCGATCTCGAGCAGCGTCGCGAGATGATCGCCGAGAGTTGCGCGCACTTGAACAACGTGCGCATCGTCTCGATTGCGACCTTGCTAGTGAACGTCGCGCGCGACGTGCACGCAACTGCGATTGTCAAGGGCCTCCGCGCGGTGTCGGACTTTGAGAGTGAGTTGCAAATGGCCCAGATGAACCGCTCACTGTCGGGCGTGGAGACGCTCTTTCTGCCTTCGAGTTCGCACACGTCCTTTATTGCGTCGCGGCTGTTACGCGAAGTGGCTCGCTACGGTGGTGACGTGTCGAGTTTCGTGCCCAAGGCCGTCCAATTGCGCCTCGATGAGGTCTTTCCAAAGGGGAACTCGTGAGTTACGACGGCTACGACGAGCCGACCGAATTCGCGCAACCCTCGCACGCGCGCCGCGACATTGAAGCGGACCTGCGCGACCTCATTGAGCTCGTCGCGAACGCCAAGCAGATGCCGCTGTCCAATTCTGCACTCGTGTCACGCGACGACGTGTTGAACCTGCTCGAGCAGGCGCTGCGCAATATCCCTGATGAGATTCGCGAGGCTCGCTGGGCGTTGCGAGACCGCGAGGAGTTAATGGCTGCCGAAGTGCAAAAGGCCCAACAGTTGATGGACCAGGTGCGCGCCGAAGCGGCCCGCATGGTCGACAAGACCGAGATCGTTCGCCAGTCGCGCTTGCGCGCCGAACAGATCGTCGCCGAGGCTCAGACCCAGGCCCGGCAAATGATCAACCAGTCCGAGGACTTCATTGACGGCAAACTCGGCAGTTTCGAGATCGTGCTCGAACGACTCTTACGCACGGCGCGCTCGGGCCGCGAGCGCCTGAGCGCTCAGGGTCTGCCTACGTCAATGATGAGTTCGGACGAATCGCTCGACGCCTTCCTCGCCCCCGAGGTCGAAGCGACGAACATCGAACCAGAGATTGAACCGGCGACGTCCACCTTCTTTGACCAGGACGCCTTCTAGCGCGTGCGCTCGCCCTACCTCGTCTCGGTCGCGAAACTATTGCGCGACGTGCCCTCAACTCTAGAAGTGCGCTTCGAAGCGCCCTTTGATGAATCCCACGAATTTCTTCCTCGCGGACCTGCCGAAACCGACGTGTTTCCCGAGGCTTCGGTGAAGGTTGAAGTACGACTCGAGAGTTTCAGCGGGGGACTACGCGCGCGCGGTTGCGTCGAGGCGCCCTGGCACGGGGTCTGTCGGCGCTGCTCGACGCCCGTGCTCGGGGTGAGTTCGGTGAAGGTCGACGAGCGGTACGTCGACGATCTATCGACCGCCGACGACGAGGCCTACCTCATTGAGAACAATGAAGTCGACCTCGCGCCCCTGGCTCACGACGCGATTCTGCTCGAACTGCCCCTGGCACCCCTGTGCCGCGAGGACTGCAAGGGCCTGTGCCCCCAGTGCGGGACGGACTGGAATGAGGGTCAATGTCGCTGTCTGGCGCCGATCGAGCCACCTCGAAGCTCCCCCACGTGGTCTGCCCGAACTGCGGTTGGTACAAGGGTCGAGTAGCCGTCGAGGTTAATTAACTTGACGTTGCCCATCGCCGTTGACGCGATGGGTGGCGACTTCGCGCCGGCGGCGATTATCGCGGGCGCTCGTCGCGCCCAGGACGAGTTGGGACTCACGGTCACCTTGGTGGGCGTGCCGGAGCTGCTGGGCGACACCCTCGGACTCGACGTCGTCGCCTGCACGGAAGTCATCGCCATGGACGACGACCCCGGTGCTTCGGTGCGCAAAAAGAAGGACTCCTCCCTCGTGGTCGCCGCCGAACTCGTGCGTGACGGCAAGGCGAGCGCGATGGTGTCGGCCGGCAACACCGGCGCCACCGTCGGCACTGTTGCGTATGGGTCGACTTCCCGGCGTCGTGCGACCGTGCATCGCGACGCCCTTGCCCAACCCCGGGGCGACCCCGGCGCTGCTCGTCGACGCCGGCGCCAACGCCGAGTGCACGCCGGAGATGCTCGTGCAGTTCGCCCAGTTGGGGACGGCCTTCGCCCAGGCGCACTTCGGTATCGCGAGCCCGAGCGTGGGACTGCTCTCCATTGGTGAAGAGTCCACGAAGGGCACCCCGCTCGTGAAGTCGACGCACGCGTTGTTGCGTGAGGCTGAGGGCCTGAACTTCTACGGCAACGTCGAAGGACGCGACCTGATCCCGAGTCCCGTCGACGTGATCGTGACCGATGGCTTTACGGGCAACGTCGCCTTGAAGACACTCGAGGGCGCCTTGCGTTATATCTTTTCGACCATTTTGAAGGTCGTCGACACCAACGAGGCGACGCGTTCCGCCGGCGCGACCCTATTCGAGTACCTCATGCCCGTCGCGACGGAGTTGACGCCCGAGCAGCAAGGTGGCGCGATGCTGCTCGGACTCGAGGGCATTTGCGTGATCTCGCACGGTTCGAGTAACGCGACCGCCATTATGAACGCCATTCGCGTCGCGGGCGAACTCGACGCCGCGGGGGTCGTCGAGAAGACCCGTCGGACCATTCGACCTGATAAAGCCTAAGAACTCCGACGCGAAGGCTCGGAAATCACTAGTGTGGTGTACGTCAAAGGAGGGGTCATGACCGACGCTGAGGCGCCACTGACTCGGGCCGCCATCGCCACGCTCGTGGTCGCGCAACTGGCGGAAATACTCGAAAGTAATCCCAGCGAGATTAGCGAAGACGCGACCTTTAACGATCTCGGCGCCGACTCGTTGGCCCTGATCGAACTGGTCGAAGCGCTCGAGGAGCATCTCTCGACGAACGCGGCGGGCTTTCATATCGACGACGAAGATCTCGAAGGGCTGACTTCAGTTCGTGACGCCGTGAACTACGTCGCCGCCAAGCTGCAGGTTGTCTAGAGGTTCGTGAGCCTCTTGGTCACTCCCATCACCGATCTCGCCGCTCGCGTCGGGTTATCGAGGGCGAGCGCACTGTTGGTGACGGCCATGACGCACTCGAGCTACGCCGCCGAACACGACGTCGAGTCCAACGAACGACTCGAGTTTCTCGGTGACGCGGTCGTGGACCTCGCGGTCGCCGAACTCATCGTGCGCGACTACCCCGAATTAAACGAAGGCGGCGCCTCGCTGGTGCGTTCGCGCGTGGTGAACGAGTCCTCGCTCGCCGACGCGGCGCGCGAACTCGGGCTGGGTCACGTGGTGCGTGTGGGCCGCGGCGTGCACAAGGAAAACGGGCTCGAGCGCCCGTCGTTGCTGGCCGACGCCTTTGAGGCGCTCGTTGCGGCGATCTTTCTCGAGCGTGGCTACGAGTGCGCGCGCGACTTCGTTGGCGACGCGCTGGGGCGAATCGTCGAAGGGGCGATTAAAGAGCCCGGCTCGGTTGATCCGAAGACTCGACTTCGTCAGTGGAGCGAAGCGCGTGGTACCGGCGCGCCCACCTACGACGTCACCGCCGAAGGTCCGTCGCATGATGTGAACTTTCGCGCCGGGGTCTACGTCGGCGGCGAACTGCTCGCGCGCGGTCAAGGACGCTCGAAAAAAGCCGCCGAGGCCGACGCGGCGCGCCGAGCTTGGGAGCTGCGCGATGCCTGAGTTGCCCGAAGTAGAAACGGTGCGCGCGTCGCTCGCGCGTGACATGGTTGGCAAGAAAGTTAAGTCGGCCGCGGTCACCAACGGCCGCGTCGTGCGTCGCCACAAGAGCGCCAAGGAGTTCCGCGCGCTGCTCGAGGGCCACGCCATGAAGAGTGTCCAACGCCTCGGTAAAAACCTCGTCATCGCGCTCGATAACGGCTCGCACCTCGTGATTCACCTGGGCATGAGCGGTCAGCTCCTACGCGCCAAAGGGTCCAAAGACCCCAAGCCCAAGCACACCCACGTCGTCTTCACGCTGTCACCCGCGGGTGAACTGCGCTACGTGGATCCGCGCACCTTTGGCGAACTCTACGTCTCGACACCGCCCGCCGAAGGCGACGTCGTCGAGATTTCGAAGTTCGCGCGCCTGTCGATTGGTGGTGACGGGATGGCGCTTCGCCGGGCGGTGCCCGAGCTCGCGCACCTCGGCCTGGACCCGCTCGAAGATCAAATTGGCTGGGACCGCCTCGCCGCGGTGCTGCGCTCGCGCACGACGCCGCTGAAGGCCGTGCTGACCGATCAGGACATCATCTGTGGCATCGGCAATATCTACTGTGACGAAATTCTCTTCGCCGCCGGACTTCGCTTTGACCGTCCGGCCGACTCACTCTCGACCATCGAGATCCGTCGACTACACCGTTCCACTATTGAGATTTTGAGTGACGCGATTAAGCACGGTGGCTCGACCCTCGACGACGAGCAGTTCGTCGATCCCGACGGCAAGCCCGGCGACTACCAGGACCTCCATCAGGTCTACAACCGAGAGGGCCTGCCGTGTTTCGAGTGCCGTACACCGATCGTGCGCGAAGTCTTTCGCCAACGCGCCACGTTTTATTGTCCTAAGTGTCAGAGCTAAATCTCGCCCGCCACGGCGAGATTGCTAGCGTCGTGCCGTGTTTCTAAAGAGACTGTCCATGAAGGGCTTTAAGTCCTTCGCCGATAACACCGTCCTCGAGTTCGAGCC